>CAYUJH010000076.1:0-8490 GCA_964444995.1 uncultured Roseobacteraceae bacterium
ATCCACTAACTCAGCATGTAAGAAATCGCGCTTTCAAATTATCTAATACGTTTAACAATTTCTTCTTTTTAAAAAATCAACTGTTTACATTTACTTCTCACCTCGAATTAGCCGAATCTCCTCAGCACTTGCAAGTAACACCAGGGCAGTTTGAAAGGCTCTTAGGAAATGGAAACCCGTATAAGGAGGTTGTCCAAGAACTTTCCTTAAAAACAGTACAACTCTACAATTCAGTAAGTTTTATTACGAGATGGAGGTCGTTTCGTTTTGCACCCAAAATGGGAGTGCAACTACAGAAAAAGCAACTTGACAGTCATATTGCTACTTCTGAAAATCAAAGGCTACCCAACGCCTTCAAAAATACCTTACATTGGTTGCATACCAAATCCTATTTTGATGTACACACCCAATTCAAAAAAAATAAATGGCTGATTCAACTAAAAACACCAATAAACCTACACGTATATCAAGTGCAAGATGTTGTTTTGGAAGAAAATGAGCAATTGACGCGCTTTACCTTCGAACCTCACCTATCTGTTACATACGATGTAAATGCTTTTTGGAGGTTTAGCGCATCCTCGGGTTTAAGCAATCAATTTGGTACTATCAATCAGCTACACTACGCCTACATTTTGCGTAGCTACAGAAGCATCCAACGTATTAATGCCCCCTTGTTGCAGGTATTCAACCAAAACATTACAGGAGGTATTTCTTACAGAAATCCGGTGAAGTCGCTTTTTGGAAACGTAATTTATACACGTATTCAGGGCAAGAATAACCTGCTTTACCAAACGCAACTCATGGAAAACGGTGCTACAGAACTACAAGCTATTGCGCAGGATAATGACAGAATCAATCACAATGTGAACGCTAGTTTGAGTAGATATTTTAGCAAACTGCGAACAAACCTAGGCATACATGCGGGATTTACGTTGCAAAACATACAATTAGCACTGAACGAGTACATTACCAGCGTTGAAACGCAAAGTTGGCACGTAGGAGGGAAAGTCGAAAAAGATTTTACTAAATGGTTTAACATCGAATATGTAACTAGCAGATTGTTTTCAAAAAATCAAATTGAAAGCCAATCTAACAATATTGTTACGCAGCAAAAACATGTGGTCAATCTGAATTTTTACCCAAAAGAGCATCAGTTTTTGGTCGTAAGAACAGAGTACATCAAAAACAATCTATTTTCTGAAGATACAGAAAATCTTTTCACAGATATTGTGTATCGTTACACGTGGAAAAAGAATCGTGTTGACCTAGAGTTGCAGTGCAATAATATTTTTGGAAGCGAAAATTATCGAACAACTCACATTGATAGCTTTCGCTACATAGAAACGAATTTTTTGCTGAGGCCTCGTCAATTTCTATGCAAGTTGCGATTTTCGTTGTGAAAGATTATACCAAACCGCGAACGGTTCTCGAAATTTTGCTCTTGTAAATCATATATACCAAAACGCATAAGATTTGCGAAATTTTGGTCTCATAAATCATTCAAAATCAAGCAAATCAAATCATGTTAATCCTTAAATCAAGTGAATCTTGGTATAACTTCTTCTACATTATGCGACTCTTGGTACAAGTTTCACGAAGAGACCGTAGTTGTCGTGGACGATATTCGGTGGTCGGCGGGCATGGAAACGGCTTGGCAGACGCTTTGTGCCCACCAAGCCGTTACCCTTTCGCTCGATGTGTTTGACTTCGGGTTGCTATTTTTCCGAAAAAAACAGCCCAAGCAACATTTTACAATCAAATACTAACCCAAAAAAGCGACGGCCACCTACGAGACAACCTCTACCCCCCGCCAAAACGCCACATAGCCAGCAATTTGCTTGGCGGCTTCTTTCGGAGTGGGGTAGTACCAAGCGGCATCGGGGTTCGCCTCGCCATTCACCTCTACCGAGTAGTACGAGGCAACGCCTTTCCATGCGCAGGTGGTTTTTGTGGCGCTTTCTTTAAAATATTCTTCTTTGATAGAACTTTTGGGGAAATAGTGATTTCCTTCTATCTTGATGGTTTCTTCGCTTTCGGCGATAACCGTGCCTTTCCAAATAGCTTTCATAAAATTTTAGGGGAATGAGGTAAAACATCTTACTACTGCTAAACTGCTGCATGAGGCACATTGTTGGCACAAAGGAGGATATGCCGCCTTGCATGATACCTTCATAATGAACCAAGCAAAAAAGCGTTCGAACTAAAACCACCATCTATCCGAACATGGAAAAAATTAACCGCTATTTTGAGCGCATCGGCCTGCCCGAACTTCGTTTTCCGCAGCCGCCTTCGTTGGGTTTGCTGCAAACACTGCATCAGCAGCACTTGCAACATATTCCCGTAGAAAATCTTGATGTTGTGTTGGGAAGAGAAATCGCCCTGAGCGTACCAAAATTTTATGCTAAATTGGTAGAAGACCGGCGCGGCGGGGTAAGCTACGAAACCAACGGCCTATTTTATTGGGTGCTAACGATGCTGGGCTTCCAAACCGACCTAGTGGCTTGCCTGCACGAACAGGTAGCGCTCACCACGCCCGACGGGCAGCGCGTTGCCGAGCCTGCGGTGCTCGTTACGTTTGAAGAGCAGGCGTACCTCTGCGATGTAGGGCAAATAGGCGGCTTCCCTACTCCGTTGGCACTGCCCACTGCCGAACAAGAGCAGGTGAGCAAAGTGGGGCATACTGTGCATTTTTTACGAGTAGAAGGCGATGCTTATTCATACGTGCAACAAAAAAACAACGGAGCAGAAGAGCGCGTTTACACGTTCCGCACCCGCGACCACAAATTTGCCGAGTTCGAACCTTCCTGCACCTGCCTACAAACGCACGAAGACTCGCCGTGGCGCACACAACGTTACTGCGGTCGCGCTACGGAACAGGGTTTCATCGCCCTGTTCGACCAAACCCTCGTCCGCCAAGACGAGGCGCACACGCACACGGAAACCCTGAACAGCCCCGCCGAGTTTGTGCAAATCTTACAAGATGAGTTTGGGATTTCCTTGTATTAAGTGTCTTGCTTGTAACAAAACACTACAACATTTCTATACGAGCGAGGTAAGCTTCGGCTTGCGCGAGAATTTTTTCGCGTTCGCGCTCGTCTATCTTCTCCCACGTGCGGTACGCCATCCCGATACGCGGATTGTTTTGCAACTTCTCGGCGTGGCGGTGGTAAAAGTGCCAGTACAAGCTGTTAAACGGACAGGCATTTGCGCCGTGTCGCTTTTTGTGGTCGTAGGTACACTGCGTGCAATAGTTGCTCATCTTGTGGAGATAGTTCGCCGAGGATACATAGGGCTTTGTGCCCACAATCCCTCCGTCGGCAAATTGGCTCATACCGCGTGTGTTGGTGATTTCTACCCAGTCGAGCGCGTCAATGTAAATGCCTAAGTACCAAGCATCTAGCTCATCGGGCGAAATGCCTGCCAACAGCGCGAAATTGCCCGTAACCATCAAGCGTTGGATGTGGTGCGCATAGGCATTTTGCAGCGACCCGCGCACAGCTTCCTGCACGCAGCGCATGTGCGTATTGCCCGTCCAATAAAAATCGGGCAGTTTTCTGTGGTGCTCAAAATAGTTTAGGGAGGCAAATTCGGGCATTTTTGCCCAGTAAATCCCGCGCATGTACTCGCGCCAGCCAATGATTTGGCGCACAAACCCTTCGACCTGCGCGAGGGAAATGCTAGAGTTTTGCTGCCAAGCGGCTACGGCGATTTCTACCACTTCGAGGGGGGCTATCATCTTGAGATTGAGCGCGAAAGAAAGCCGCGAATGAAACAAAAATGCGTACCGAGTGTGGAGTGCGTCTTGGTACGTGCCAAAATAGGGTAACAAGTGGGTTACAAAATGCTGTAACACGGTTCGCGCTTCGCTCGCATCCAAGCACCACGGGTACGCGTGGGCTTTTGGCTCGCCGAAGTGCGGGAGCTTTGCCTGTTCAATTTCGCCGAAAATTTCCTGCAAATTGTGCGAAAAGAGCAGGGGAGGAGGTACGGGAACTTCCCCTTTGTACTTCTTGCGGTTCTCGGCATCGAAATTCCAACGCTCGCCAGTCGGGCTGCCATCGGGTTCTAACAAAATACCAAATTTCTTTCGTATTTGCCGATAAAACGTCTCCATCAAGTATTGTTTCTTTCCCTTAAACATCTCGGCAAGTGCGCCGCGCTCGGTCATAAAGTGCTCTGTATCGGCCACTTCTACGGCTTGCACGGGCAGGCGTTGGCTCATTTCGCTGAGGAGTACGTCGAGGCGATACTCGTCGGGGAGTTGGTAGCCGAAGCGTGTCGCGTCGGTTTCGGCAAGCAAGCTGCGTAGGTTGTCTTCAAACGAATGTGCGTTGTCAGCATCGTTGATCTTGAGGTAGCGTACCCTATGCCCTTGCGCCGTCAAATGCTCCGCAAACCGGCGCATGGCGGCAAAAAAGCCAAGCAGTTTCTGTATATGGTGCGTTACATAGGTGGCTTCGGGGCGTATTTCCATCAATACGTACAACACCTGCTCGTCTGTCTGCGCAAACCAGCTGTGCTTTAGATTGAGTTGGTCGCCGAGCAGCAGGCGCAACGTAGTAGTCATGGCGTTTTTTGGGAAATAGTTTGCAAAATGTTAAGAGAGAAGATTGTACGCAAGCGCGTCGGACAGCGACGACCAAAGAACGCCTTGTGGGAAAGAAGGGTTTTTGCGTATTCAAACGCATCGAAAGGTACGCAATAGGTAGTCAAAAAATCAAGAGATAAGAATATTTTGAATATAAGTATTTGATTATCAATTAATTATTTAACAGAATATTTTTAAATTCAACAAAGAACAGTATCTTTGAAAGAAGAGGAAACACCTCCTGAAATCGGATTACTGCACTAAATGCACCACGTATGAACATGAAAAAAAAAACGACGTACATGCTCTTTTACCTTGCCTGTTGGATACTATGCAGCAGTGCTTGGGCGCAAGCCTTTTCGGAGCTAGAGCGCACACAAGGCTACGCACAACGCGATGAAACACTTCATTTTATTTTCGACCCGACCCACTACAACGTCGCGCCAGAGCGCGTGGTCGTAACCGGTAGCTTTCGGGGCTGGAGCCAAGACATGGAAGACCCCACTTGGCAACTTTCCCCCCAGGGCGAACAGTGGGTGCTGTCGCTCAACAACGAAGACTTTGAAACCGTACCTATGAAATCGCCCTTTAAATATCGAATCAACGATGGCGAATGGCTCAACCCACCGGTCGGGTCGCCCAACGAGCAAGGAGGCAACCTTGTGTTTATGCACGCTACGGAGGTAAACGAACTGCGTGCCGAGCTGCGCGATGCCTACACCGTATGGGCTACGATACGCGGCGAGCGTCCGCTCGATGTGAAAGCGTACCGACTCACCGACGCGCAGGGCAACGAAATCCCCCTTGCAACCGTGCTTCCTAACACCGCCACAGAAACCCTCATTTCTACGGCGCAGCCCCTCGACAAAACACGCGTATATTTCCTCGAAATTCCCGCGCTGAAACTCAAAGCATTTTGCTCGTTCGACGGCTGGTTTCGGCACCTGTATTCTCACAAACCGCTCGGCGCAGAGGTGGACGAAGCGACGAACACCACGGCTGTCCGCGTATTTGCACCCCGCGCTACGGGCGTAAAACTGTACCTATACCGAGGCAAAGACGATACAGAGGCATACCAAATGCACAACATGACGCAAGATGAGCAAGGTGTATGGGAACAACTTTTCGCTGAAAATCTGCACGGCGTATATTACAATTTTACGGTACACGGACACAGCGACCCGGGCAATCATTTCTACGAAACGAACCCAGTGCACATTACCGACCCCTACGCCCGCGTAAGCGACAATACGTGGGGCAAGGCGCGTATATGGAAGCGCACAAAGCCCGCCACGCCGCTGAAAAACGGCATTCCAGCCCTGCAAGACGTAATCGCCTATGAAGTTCACGTGCAAGACTTTACCGACGGGCTACCCCTTCCCGAAGCCCTGAAAGGCACCTTCAAAGGCATGGTACAGCCCGGCTTGCGCAACAAACGCGGCGAAAAAATTGGCTTCGATTATTTGATAGATTTAGGGATTAACACCGTTCACTTAATGCCTGTGCAAGAGTATTTGCACTTCCCCGACGACGATTGGAAGGCTTCTTTTGAAGACGACCCCTACATGATTGCCCAAGGGATTAACCTCGAAAATTATCAGTGGGGCTACCGCACTTCGCATTTCATGGCTATCGAGGCAAAATACCGCACCAAGGGCAAGTCCCCCGGCGACGAACGCGACGAGTTCCGCGACCTTGTCCAAGCATTTCACGACAAAGGCTTGGCGGTCATCATCGACATTGTGCCCAACCACACGGCCGAAAACATGACGGACGAGTACTTCTATTTCAATTTTAACGTACTCGATAAATTGTATTATTACCGCACGAAAAACTTTGAGCACGTAGGCGAATATGGCAACGAGGTAAAAACGGAAAATCGCCCGATGGTACAGCGTTGGCTGATTGACCAATGTTTGCATTTTATTGAAGAATTTGGCGTTGACGGCTTTCGCATCGACCTCGCCGGGCAGATTGACCAGCAAACCCTTATTGCGTTGAAAGAAGCCATTGGGCACGATAAAATCCTGTATGGCGAGCCGTGGATAGCGTCCAATGACCCTGATTTTGAGGCGAATCCCGACTGGGACTGGTACAAAGAAGACTCGCCCATCACCTTTTTCCAAGACGATGCCCGCAACGCCTTCAAAGGGCCAGTGTTCGAACTAAACGACAAGCAGCAAGACCGAGGCTGGCCGGGCGGTAAGTACATCGAACGCACCAACGTAATGAAGGGCCTTGCCAAGCAATTTCCCGAAGACAAAACGCCCTTGAGCGGCATTAACTACCTCGATATCCACGATAATTTTGCCCTCGCCGATCAGTTCGCTACCCGCGATTTCGACGGCCGCCTTGCCGTGGACCAAGACCTCTACAAAATAGCGGTTACCTTGCTCTATACCTCACTAGGGCCTATCGTAACGCACGGCGGCTCGGAAATTATGCGCAGCAAAGGCGCAGCCCCCCTCGAAGAGGTAGTGAAGGTAACAAAGGCGGGTATCAAGAACTACTTCCACGGCAAGCGCGACACGTACAACCACCGTTTTGCTAACCAGTTTTTGTGGGAAACGGTGGGCGCCACGCCGTCTGGCCAAAACAAAAACGACTATAAAAATATGCACGCTTTCTGGAAGGGGATGAACGCCTTTCGCTTGAGCGAATACGGAAACGTTTTCCGCGTGGCAGAGGCCGTCCCCGAAGGATACTACCAATGGATTACGCCTGAAAAAGAAAGTATGTTAGGATATGTGGTCAACGAGCGCGTATTTGTGTTGCTAAATGCAGGGAACGAGGCGGCAACTTTTGACAAGGTAACGCTCCCCGCAGGTACGTGGAAATTGATAGCCAATAACCAGAGCATAGACCACGTGCGCGGCGTGAAAGACCAAAAAAGTCTCCAAAAATTAAAAGGAGGTGAATCTTTATCGCTTACCCTACCTGCCGAAGGCTTGCGCATTTGGGTACGGGAATAGACCGAACGGTTTTTTGCAGATACAAAAAAAGGCATACCCTAGGGTATGCCTTTTTGTTTTTATTGCTTAGATGATAACACGATAAAATACCAGATTATTTTTGCCGAGGGATGAGCAGATATTCCGTCTGTCGTCCGTTCATGTAGCGCACATTTCCTTGTTGATAGACGGCATTTTCTTCGAGCATGATGCGCACCTCTTTGTTACCCCATTCGGGGATATTTACCTTCGTGTTCAGTTCAATGGCATAGCAGGTGTTTTCGTGCAGTGGGTAGTCGCCTTGTGGTACGCTCACTTGGTTATCCCACATACCTACGCTCATGCCGGCGGCGTGGCCGTGGTAGCCGAGCGGGTGCGAGTAAATCTGCGGACGGAAGCCTTCTGCCTTCGCCTGTTCGATGGTTTTTTTCAAAATATCGTTGCCCATTGCCCCAGTTTTGAAGTGCCCAGTGAGCACATCTTGCACGCGATTGCCGGCTTTTAGCCCCTCGATAAGTCCCTTGGGAGGTTCAGTTTCGCCGGGCTTGAGCACGTAAGCGAGTTGTTGCATGTCGGTATTTAAGCCGAGATAGGTGATGCCCAAATCGCAGTGCAACAAGTCGCCGGGCATGATTACATCCACGCCGGGGCGTTGGCTAAACGAGCGGTTTGCCTCATCGGAGGATGGGTCGGCGCGTTGCACGTCCACCGTAGGTTGGAACCACGTAACGAGTTTGAGTTCGCGGATGCGCTCGCGAAACCACCAGACCACCTCTTCGGTCGTGGTTACGCCGGGTTGAATGACCTTTTCCGAAAAACCTTCTTGGATAATGCTGCGGCCAATCTGGCAAATTTGCTCATACACCGCCAATTCGTTTTCGGTGCGGGTTTCGAGCCAGCGCACGGCCAACGTGCCATTCTCTGCAATACGCTCGCGGTATTTTTTGGACA
>CAYUJH010000077.1:0-3369 GCA_964444995.1 uncultured Roseobacteraceae bacterium
CGAAATACAGCCCCTACTGGCCAACACGCACCACTACGCCACATGGGACGACCACGATTTTGGTCCCAACGATGCCGACGGAAGCTACTGGATGAAAGAAACTGCTGCCGAGGTGTTCCGCCTCTTCTGGGCAAACCCTACCTACAACATGACCGGCAAAGGCGACATTGCAGGTACATTCCACTGGGCTGACCTGCAATTTTTCCTGCTCGATAACCGCTCGTTTCGCACAGCAAACCGCAATCGTGCGCTGCCTCGCCAAATGCTGGGCAAGGAGCAAATTGATTGGCTAATCAACGCTCTTTCGGCTAGCTATGCTCCTTTCAAGTTTGTAGCTATTGGTGGACAAGTGCTCAGTTCGGAGGCCATGCACGAAAACTACGCTACCTACGCAGAAGAACGCAGCTATTTGCTGCAAAAAATTCGTGAGGCAAAAATAGAAGGGGTAATTTTCTTAGACGGCGACCGTCATCACACCGTTTTGAGCAAGATGCAAGAAAGCACATCGGTCTATCCGCTCTACGACCTCACCTGCTCTTCGCTAACGGCAGGCGCATACCCGAACGACGAAGCACTGAATGTTTATAAACTGAGTGAAACGCTCGTCGGGGAGCATAACTTCGGCCTTTTGAAAGTAACCGGCCCACGTACCGACCGCGTGCTATCCATCCAGATATGCGACAAAGACGGTAAAGAACTTTGGATAAAAGAAATTAAAGCTTCGGAGTTAAAGTACAGTAAGTAGGCCAACTGCTGATAGCAAGCCCAGCTACAGCCTGTAACTGGGCTTGTTTACAAAGCCGCCGTACTTTCTTCGATGCGGGCAAAGGTAAGTGTAAACGTAGCCCCTTGCCCTTTTGAACTTCTGCACGTAACCGTGCCGCCCATGGCCTCTGCATATTTTTTTACAATCGCAAGCCCCAAACCGCTAGACGTTTCTCCGCCAGTAGGTCGGGCACTTAGTTTTTGGAACTTTCCGAAGAGTTTTCCCATTTCTTCGGGAGCAATGCCGGGCCCCTCGTCCTGAATTTCGAAATGCGCTTGGTTGGCATCGCCTTTTAAGCGTATAAAAATATGCTTTCCGAAGGGAGAAAATTTAATGGCGTTCGATAACAGGTTCTCGATAATCTGCAGGCCATAACTTTGGTCTATGCGTACCAACAGGTTAGCGTTAACCTCCTCAAAGTTGAGGCGGATATGCTTTTTCTCCGCGGCATCGGTGTAAGCATGTGTTGCAGTTTGCACAAGGCTATTAAGGCTGTGCGGCTGTAAGTCGAGGTTGTTGCGATTGGCTTCAATCGCATCGAGGTCAAGAATTTTACCTATCAACTCCGAAGCTCTGCGCGACGACTCCGAAATGCGAGTCAAACACTCGCGCTGACTCTCCTTCAAGTTAGCGCCCTCGAGCATGATAATGGTTACCAATCCGTTTATCTGCTTTAGCGGAGCCTTTAGGTCATGCGCAGCGATGCCTATCAAGTTTGCATTTTCGCGGTTTAGCTCGTCGAGTTCTATATTTTTTTGTTCAAGAAGCACATTCTGAGACTCTATACTCGTCTTTTGTGCTTGTATCTCTTCGTTTTTTGCTTGTATTTCGTGGTTTTGTTGCTGTAGGCGGACGAGCGTCCTTCGGCGCGACTCGTAGTTGCGGTACAACACAAGGAAGAAGACAAAGATAATTGTAAGTAAAATACCCAATAAAAGCGATATAAGCTCTTGCCTTTGTACGGCTGTTTCCGAGAGATTTTTATTCTCACTCAATATCGCTATCTGCTGCTCTTTCTGCTCGTTTTCGAACTGTATTTGCATACCGATTGCCTTTTTGTGGCTTTCTAAGCGTTTGAGCGAATCGCTATATAGTTTAAAGCTTTTTTGCATGGCTAAGGCTGCGCTCATATTTTCACGCTGCTCTTCAGTAAGGGACAGTTCTTCGTACAGAAATGCCAAGTCTTTCATAGAATTGTACGCTTTGGCAATCTCTAAGCCCTTTTGAAAATACGAAATGGCTAATTCATAATCGCCCATTCCTCTATGCAACGTACCGTAACAGCGGTACAAAAAAGCTTCGTCGAGCGGATAACGATTTACCGTTATCGTGTCCATGATTGCTTCGGCTTGCCTAGCGTACGCAAGCCCTGCATCATATTGTTTTTTGGCTGTGAATAACTCGCTTCGGTTTGCCAAGAAAAAAGCATAGTCCGCTATAAGACCCAATTCCTTGCTGAGCTGAATAGCCGTATCGTTGTATGCCAGAGCCACGTCGTAGTCGCCTTTGTGTTCCCGATAGTAGTCGCCCAAATTGCTGTAAATGAGCGCCAATGTTCGGTTTTTTACACGTTTGGCTTGTGCAAGAGCAATCGCATCGCGACGGTAGTCGCTTGCCTTCTCTTCAAAGCCTAAGTGGTAATTGTTGTATGCAAGATTTTCGAGCAATCGTATGCGCTCTGCTATATCACTTGAATGAGCCAACAGCTTTTGCTGCTCAAGGGTATAGTACAAGCCACGCTCGTAGTTACCAAACTGCAAGTGCACATAACGCGCAGTAGCCAATGCTTCCACCCATGCCAGTGTATCGGCACGCAGCTCTTCTAGCTCCAGCAATGTATTTACAAGCTGAAGAGAGCGACGGCCGTCGGTATTGCGAAGTTCCTTAGCACTATCGAGCAACGTTCTGTAAGAAGGTTGAGGATTCCCCAAACCTATCCCTGAAGGCATAGCCCACGCAAGGGTACTAAACCAGAGCAAGACAGCAAAAGGTACTAGGCGTGTGGCAACGTTCATCTTTATTATCGTGTAGAAATGCAAAAGGCTCTAGGATGTAAATATAAATCAAAGTTTGTGGGTATTCAGGCTCTATACAGCGTTAACACGCTCATTTTCAGTTAGCAAAAAAAAACACATTTGAGGGTTGCTCGTTTCGGCTACTTTCTTTAGCAAGACATAAGATGCATATCGAAGGCAAGACACAGAAACGCACAAAAAGGTTTACAATCGTTAACACAAAGAGAGTTAAAACCGTCTGTTCCAACGTAAAATAGCTCTCGCCCGAAAATAAGAAGAAAAACGTTAAAGGCTGCTAGCAACGTCTCAAAAAAACTTTACAAAAGTTGCAGATTACAGAGAAATAAACAATGCAGCTAGCGCATGAGCATTCCGTTTAATGAGCCTCCAAGTACGCGCACCCATGCCGATAAACCTACCGGAAATAAAATATTTTTAAAAAGAATAGCCTCGTAAATTATTAAAAATCAGCGAAGTAAAACATTAGTAAGCATCAAATTCTATAATTCGTGCTATATTTGAAAGGCATATCGTTTTTTTAACAGTATTGCGCGTAAAAATTACCCCATATTTGCAGTGTAGCAAGGA
>CAYUJH010000077.1:3379-5034 GCA_964444995.1 uncultured Roseobacteraceae bacterium
TTATGTTATGAGAATATATGTTTTTTTTGCCACTCTTTTCGTTTTAGCGGCAAATCTACTGCCCTCCGGCTCTGCCCAAAAAGCCATTCATACACCTGCCTACAAGCCTGAAGAGAAATTTGCGCGCGGCGAACGACTGACCTATAAAGCGCATTATGGCATCCTTAATGCCGCTGAGGCTGTTGTTTCGCTCGATACCGCCTTTTATAATGTGGCCAATCATGTATGTTATAAAGTAGATGTGGATGCCAAAACAACCGGCTCGTTTGCTTTGCTGTATAATGTCAATAATTTGTACCGCTCCTTTTTCGATACTTCGCAGGTAGTGCCACAAAAATTCTATCGCAACGTGTCGGAAAATAAGTATCAGTTGGAAGAAAACGTATGGTTTGACCACCAAAAACAGCAAGCTAAGGTTCGACAAAACAAGAAAGGAAATATTCAGGAAAAAGAGTATAAAATGCCCCGCTACGCTAAAGACATCGTAAGCGGATATTACTACCTGCGCACCCTAGATTTTAATACTTTCCAACGCGGCGACACACTAAGTATGGATGCGTTTTTTGAAAATGAGGTGTATGACTTCAAGATTATCTACATGGGCAAAACTACCATAAATACTGCTTTTGGCAAAATAGGTGCTATCGAGCTTGCACCGGTGATGCCCGAAAATAATTCGTTGTTTAGAGGAAAACACTCAGTAAAGTTTTGGATTTCCGACGATGCCAACCGCGTGCCACTCAAGATAAAAGCTAAAATTTTTGTAGGGGCGTTTGAAATAGAGCTTACAGAATACGAGGGCTTGCGTACGGCCCTCGAGTAGTTTCAGAATGAGTTTTCGAGCACCCGAAGCGAGCGACGCTGAAAGAGAAGGATATTGCTTACCCCAATGAAAATGCTTGTGTCGGCAAGGTTGAATACAGGGCTAAAAAAGATAAAGTAACTGCCGCCCCAAAAAGGAACCCACGTAGGGAGGTAATCTTCGTACATCGGAAAATAGAGCATGTCTATCACCCGCCCATGAAACCAAGGGGTAATAGCCTCTTCGGTAACGTTTCCCTGCAAGAATACTCCGTAAAAGATGCTATCTATTAAATTACCGAGTGTTCCGCCCAAAATTAGGGCTATGCCAATCAGAAAGCCCCTACTTACTTTGCCTGCGCGTGCCTGTGCCCACAAAAACCATCCCATCGCTAGGGCTACAACGATGCGCGATAAGGTGAGCACGAGTTTGCCATAGGCAAAGTCTAGCTCTATGCCGAACGCCATACCCGGATTGAGCACGTAGTACAGATGAAACCAATCGTCGAACACGGTAACTTGTCCTGCCGGGCCTAGCTCCATGAGGTAATGTACGAGTAGTTTGCTCACTTGGTCGGCAAATAAGACGAGCAATACAAGAAGGTGGGGATATATGAGGCGGTTGCGCATGAACGAAGATTACAGGCGGCGAAGTAGGAATAAGTAGGTAAGCAAACGTAAAGAAAGAGATACGAGCTGCTAATCCTCTTGGATAGGAATGATATTCATGGGGAGTTTGGTGTAGGCTACGTAATCTTGTGCCTCTTCGAGTTGGTCGGCGTCGTAGCTACGATAATACCAGTTAACTGTAACTTTACCGCCTTGGTCTTTGTATTTTTTTAGTATTTTAAGCA
>CAYUJH010000077.1:5044-8471 GCA_964444995.1 uncultured Roseobacteraceae bacterium
GAATGCACTTGGAGGAGCTCGTATTAAAATACATGAGCTTTAGGTTTAGCTCTAAAGGCTTTCTCTGTTCGTGTATGTACGCACTAAACCAGCCGATAAGTTTGGCGTAAAAGTCTGCAGCGTTTTCAAGGCACGACTCTCCTTCTATGTAACAAATGCCGGTGGAGGAATCGAATCGAACGGCGGGTGTGAAAGAGGAATCCTCATTTCTTTCTATAATAATAGACTCGAGCATGTTGTGCGCTACTTAAGATTACGTTGGTTTGACATCGGATACACGTTGTAGGTCTGCAATTTAACACAGATAACACCTGTTTTGCAAAAAAAATATGTGGAAAGCACGCTATGCTTATCTATTCTTGCTCTTCGATAGATTTGTTTACGCGCACCTTGGTAGAGTAGAAAAAGGCATCTTCTTCATGGGGCGTAAAAGAGGTATGTATGGGGTTTTCTGAAAGAATAGCGACTTGAATAAGACCTATGCCTGCACCTTTGCTATCGCTCGTATCTTCGCGGGGGGTATCGCGCTTTTCGCGTTTATAGCGGCGCAGCCCTTGGTGGTCGAGCGAGTTGATGAGCCGTACTGAGGCATCGAGCCTCGAGGCGGCGTGCGCACTCACGAGGTTAGTACACTCAATGTAGTAGGCGTTTGCGTCGTGGCTTATAGAGAAACTGCCTACTCCGTAGTCTTTCTGCCCGCGTATTCGCAGGGAGGCAAGGGAGTAGAAGGAGGCGTTTTGCAACAGCTCTATGAGGATAGCATACACTTTGCGCGAGGCTTTTTCCTGCTCTACACACGAGCGCACGAAGTCGCTAAACTCCGAAATGATAGGGTCGGATATCGGACCGTGGTACCCTAAAATTTCTTTCATTTTAGCTTCGTGCGCTGAAGTTTCTCCATTTAGCATATCTTCTAATTTTGGGTGGTACAAGCGAGGCACATCGTACGCAACATCGCTATTTAGTACGCTATTAGATTCATTTTCAGGCCTGTGTCTGCTATGAAATCTTCGGCCTCTTCGAGGTTATCTTCGTCGTCTTCAGGGTAGTACCAGTTTACGGTAGCTCCTGTTTTGGTTTGCTGCAGTTCCTTGAGTATTTTCATCACATCGAGGATTCCCTTGGAGGAACTCGTATTAAAGTACGTGAGTTTGAAATTGAACGTCATTGGCTTGTTGAGCTTTTTGAACTCTTTTAGCCAAGTGGTCAGTTTCTTGTAGAAGTTGACCGTATCTTCTAGGTACGATTCTCCTGCAATTTCGCACACGCCTGTAGCGGCGTTGAACTTTACGCTCGGAATGAAGAATATGTCGCGCTCTTCTTCAATCATTAGGTTCTCCATATACAAAGATTTTAAGTTTTCCCTCTAAGGAGGTCTTTCGTTATGTAATCGTTTACTGATATAACTTTTTTGTGTGTCGGGTGTTGTGCTAAACACCTAAAAATTACGCGATTCTTTCTAGCCAAACTAAGAAAAGTTGCGTGCCAAAAGGCAATTTCGAAACTGCGCATGTAGAAGAGGCGTGGCTAACGTCGGCACCGGGTGCATTTCAAAATTACGCTTTTGGGTATTCTACCCTTCTATTCAACTGCGCTGTGAAAGGCTTCGGGCTTGTGATGCGAAGTTTTGAAATGCACCCTCGGCACCTTTCAAAAGGGTATGCAACCGCTTACGCTTGCCGTTGTAAATTTCCACAATCTTTCTGTGTCTTTGCCAAATAATATTGTAAATTACACGACAAATTTATTACTTTTAGTATAGGAAGGTAAACTATTTGCGAAAGTTAGTCATTCGTCTTCACTTTTTATCTTCCTTCGTTTCTCTTCTTTCTTTCTGTGCGCTCTATTTTTCTGCCTTATTTTACGTGCAGCATTTCAAAGTTGCCCCTAAAGATAATCAAAATCGAACATAAGTTAATAATTATTTGAAAGAATCGTCATGGAACAGCCAGCTACAAGAAAAAAAATTCGCGTCCGGTTTGAAGGTATTCAGTCGTATGCGTGGGAACATCCCGCCGACCGCGCCGCACTCAAGGCGCTACAAAAAGTACCCGGCCTTGATGTGGCAATCAAAACTTTTTTTGGTGCCACAACCGAAAAATCGCTGCGTTTGGTCGCGCTTGCTTCTTCGGTACGGGTTACGGAGCGTCAGTTTCCCCGTGTGCACGCCCTCTTTTTAGAATGTTGTGAAATTTTTGGGGTAAGCAATCGCCCAGAACTGTACGTCTCTCAAAATCCTTTCTTAAATGCCGGCGCAGTGGGCATGGATAAGCCTTTCATCACGCTCAATTCGGCACTCGTTTCCTCGCTCGACGACGACGAGCTACTTGCCGTCATTGCACACGAAATGGGGCATATCCTCAGTGGCCACGTTTTATATAAGTCGCTGTTAGCGTTTATGCTACAGCTATCTACCCTCGTTCTTAACATCCCACTAGGTGGCATTACGATTGCCGGCATCATTGCCGCGTTGAAAGAATGGGACCGAAAAAGTGAGTTAAGTGCCGACCGCGCGGGGCTAATTGTTGTACAAGAGCCTGAGGTTTCGGTGCGGTTGCTGATGAAAATGGCAGGAGGCAGCCAAGTAGAAGAGATGGACTTGGGTGAATTTATTCGCCAAGCCGATGAGTATGAGCAACAAGGCTCGTTTTCCGACCAAGCCTATAAGGTGCTTAACCTGCTGGGGCAATCGCACCCCTTCCCTGTGCTGCGCGTAAACGAACTGCTCAAATGGATACGAAATGGAGAATACGACAGTATTTTGAGAGGTTTTTACGCCAAAGAGGAACGCGAGTTTTCCGAAGACCTGAAAGAGGCCAGCCAGTCATACACCGAAGGGTTGAAAGACAATTTTGGCAATACGTTCAAAGAAGTAGGCGATAACGTACAAACGGCTAGCAAAAAGGCGAAAGAAATTTTCGAAACGTTTTTTTCGCAAAACAAGCAATCCTAACATAAAAAGCACACACCTGCACACATCTACTAGGTCTTTGACCTTGTAAGGTGTCCTGCAATAAGGTATCTTGCTTGCTATCTACGCGTCGCTTATACTACTTTGTACTACCAAATCATCCGACCTGCCACGTTACTATGGATTCTACCACTATACGAAACGATGTTTTTATTTCTTACTCACGGAGAAATCTGGAGTTTGCCCACAAACTGTACGACCACCTTGTGGGCGAGGAGTTCGCCGTCTGGTTCGACCAGGTCAGTATTCCGCTAGGGGTAGATTTTCAGAACCAGATTGACGACGGCATCGAAAAGGCGCACAACTTCATCTTTATTATCTCGCCCTACTCGGTCAACTCGCCCTATTGTTTGAAAGAGGTAGAGCGCGCCGTTCTTCGCAACAAACGCATTATCCCGATACTCTACCAAGAGCTAGGCGTAGAAGATTTCGTGGTGATGCACCCTACGATAGGAA
>CAYUJH010000078.1:0-273 GCA_964444995.1 uncultured Roseobacteraceae bacterium
CAACAGAAGTAATTCAATGATATACTCCACTCGTTGAACAGGTGTTCCCGCTGGCCGTAGCTTATTGTGTAGCTTTTTTAAAGCATTGTTTGTTTTATTGTCTGCGTAATGTACTGTCGAGCGTCCCATATTTATTTTTAAAGTCTTACAAGTTATACCAAGATTTACTTGGCAAACAACCGCACCAAGTTAAAAATTTTTGATTAACAACCAGCCAATGTGGAGAAAAAATTGCCCCATAGCACTGTAAATTCCCCCCTCTCTCCTTACATC
>CAYUJH010000078.1:283-6457 GCA_964444995.1 uncultured Roseobacteraceae bacterium
TGCCATTTTTCTTGCCTTTTTATACCAAAATGTTCTCTAAAGAGGCACACTTTTTCCTGTTTGTGCGCCATATTCGCCTAAAACCCTCGTATTACCCCTACCATCCACCGACCCGCGTTGCCGATTTGGTTGCCATGCAAGCGTTGTGCTAGAGGCTGCTGGAAAGTGGTTTGCAGTGTCCATTTCTGGAAATTGATGTCTAGCCCCACATTGCCAAAGATGCTGCGGCCGCCGGTAAGTTGCTGCGTTTCCCCCTCGAAGCGGTCGCGGTCAGCCTGCTCGAAGTATCCACCCAGACGGGGCACAAGTGCCACATCGCCCAAAAAAAATTGCTGAAAAACGTCTGCCCCAGCATTCAGGCTATTTGCAAATTGATAGGTATTTTTTCCCAGCGTGCTCACTTGGTAATTCACAAAAGTCATCAGGCCGCTATTGCGGTAGGTGCACAGGTAGTTGAACCGAAAAATAGCGGCAAATGCCGAAGTACCCGGCTGCAAGATAGGGTCATATACCCTACCATCCGTGCCTGCTTTTTGGTAGGCGCCAATGGGCAAGCGCACACCAATACCGGGGCGAAATAGGTGCGTAACCTTGCCCGTTTGCCGTTGCCAAAGATAGTCGGCGGCAAGGGTCAGGTCGCCCCAACCTTGTACCAAAAATGTGGTGTCGCCTTCGGGCTGCGGGAAATTGAGGGCGCGGCGGTAATAAACTGTGTTAGTTTCGTGGGGCAAAATAAATTGAAAATTTACCTTTTCTTTCCATGTAAAATTACCACGTAACTCGTAGGAAAGGTACGTTTCGTAATCGTAGGCGGTTTTATCTACGTACATTCCGTAGTCTTCCGGCTCGTGGCTCAGGCGCGCATTACTCGGATACCACCGAAATCGGTGTGCGTCGGCGCGATGCGAATAGCCATTAAATACGCGGTAGCGCAAGAACATACCCAAAAAACTGCGGTTGTTCAAGCTCGTATATTCGTAGAGGTTGCAGGTGTCGCACGCACGGCTTTCTGCCGCAAAAAATAATAGAAAAAAAAGTGGAAAAAATATATTTTTCATGCTTTAAAAAATTAAAAAGGCGAAGCAAAATTCGGGTTTTGTAGAAAGGTGCTATCGGTAAGTGTGTGCAAAAAAGTTAGCAGCAAGTCTTTTTCCTCGGCAGATAGGGAAAGCCCCAGCCGGCCGTCGGCGCGTTGCCGAAACGCGGGCGCAAGCGTGGCCGATAGCTTCATAGAACCGTCGTAGTGATTCAACACCTCATCGAGCGTGGCAAAGCGGCCGTCGTGCATATAGGGTGCGGTAAGGGCAATGTTGCGCAGCGTGGGTGTTTTGTACTTGCCCAAGTCGTTGATATCGAGCGTAATCCGGTACCGGCCTTGAAACATTCCCTCAAAATCGTCGGGAAATTCGCTGTCCAAGCCGTTGTTATGGAAGCGGTGGTCGGTAAAAAAATCGTCGGCATGACAAGATGCGCACTTTTGCTCAAAAATCGCCTTGCCCTTTAGCTCTATTTCGCTCAAAGGCGTTTCGCCGAGTCGGTAGCGGTCGTAGCGGCTATCTTCCGAAATGAGCGTCCGCTGGAATTGTGCGAGCGCACGAACCACAAAGGCCGCATGAATCGTGTCTGCGCCAAACGCACGGCGGAAACGTTCGGGGTAGTCGAAGCGGGTTCGCAAAATGCGCACCATGTCGCGCAAGTCCATACCCATTTCGTCGGGGTGCGTCAGTGGGCCAAACGCCAGCGACTCTAGGTCGGTCGCGCCGCCTTCCCAGAACAGCCCACGGTCGTGCCAAGCGAGGTTGGCAAGTGTAGGGGAGTGTCGGAGCAGTGCGTTACCGGAAACGCCTTTGGTAGAGAGTGTTACGCCATCGGTAAAGGCTTTTTTCTGCTGATGACAGGTCGCACACGATACGCGCCCATTGGCCGAGAGCACGGGGTCGTAAAACAACCTGCGCCCCAGCTCGGTGCCTTCAGCCGTAAGCGGATTTCGTTCGGGAGAGGGTACAGCAGTGGCAAAATAGGGCGGCAGCACTGCATCGGGCGCGGGCAATTCTGCGCCGTCGGGGGTGCAGGCTATTGCCAGAAATATCACCCAAAATAAGCAAAAACTATTTTTTATTGTTTGGTACGGCATAACGTATAACCATTTTTATGCGTAGGAAAATGTAGAGACACGGCGTGCCATGTCTCTACCTTAACAAGCTATTCCTTACGATTATAGGCTACGCAGACTAACCATTTCGGCGTAATTATTGGCGATTTTCGCCGCCTTATCTGCTGGCCCTACCATTACGCCAGTGAACGTGCCATTGGCGAAATTAAGACCGATGTCGTTTAGGCGGATGCCTCGTAGCGCTTGGTCGGCGCGCACATCGAATTGGGCGCGTGCGTTGCGGTTGCCCGAAACAACAAGAGGCGTGCTAAACGGCTGTTGCACAAGGCGGTAGTTGTCGTTTGTACCCACGTGGAGTTTAAAGAGTACATCCCTATTTTCGGTTGTGTTAGCATACGTACCTTCCCAGTTGATAAACTTGTAGCCAGTGTTCCAGTTCCAGCTCATGCCCACGCTTGCGCTCAGTTCGCCTTTCTCGAAATCGTCGGTGCTTGTATTGGTTTCGGAGTCCACGCCAATCGCGAAGTTCAGCCCGATATACGTGCCAGCAGGCAAGTCTTCTAACACAATCGTTTGGCGGTTGGGCTTATCGGCAGCCTCTTGCCCCATGAAATAGTACGAATCGAGGATTTCAAAGGTACTGCCATCTTCTCTAATGAGTACGAAGTTGCTCAGGATATAGCGGAACTGCGAAAATGTAACACGTTCCCCTTCCGGAGAGGTGTAGGTAGTACCTAAATTGAGTGGCTGCGAACCAAACTTACTATCGAATTGCAGTGTAAGGTCGCCGTTGGTAAGTGGTTCTACCTCGTTGTTATTGTCGCAGGCACTTGCAAAAAGTCCGGCTATTAACATTAGTACAAATACGAATTTTTTATTTTTTGAAATCATGTTTTTATTCTTTTAGAAATGTTTAGAAAATACTTACGCGCAAGGTGCTGTGGAAAATGTTGGTCTTGAAGCCCTATTTAAGTCTCTCAAAACTAATACGTCATGTTAAATTCAAGAATTTATTCCACTACCACTGTGCGCAGGGTTATCATGTTTTTGGCGTAGTTGTCGGCTACGTTGCGCGAAATAGCCTCGAACATCACCACGTTGTGTTGTGCGAAATCAATATCGGTGGGGTCTTTAAAAATTTGCGAGACCTCCACATCGAAATCAATGCGCGTAGTTTTCCCGCCTGCCAAGGAGACAGCATTTTGCACTCCTTCGGCTAAAGGAAACCGCAAAATGCGGTAGTTTGCATCGCTCCCTATGTGATAGACCAATCCTCTTTGCGCCCCGCTCGGTGGGAAGTAACTGCCTTCTAACAGCAAAAATTTATAGCCGGTGTTCCAATCCCATGCCATGTTGTTGGAAGGGTCGAGGTCGCCCACGTTGTCGAGTGAGGTATTTTTGGCATTGTCCACGCCAATCGCAAATTCTAGCTCGTTGTATTGCCCTGCGGGGATGTTGGCAAGGTTCAGCCTCACCACATGGTTTTGCGCATCGGGCGCGATGAGGTGGTAGCTATCGGGCACGTGGTAAAACGCACCAGTGGCACGGTTGCGTAGCTTTACGTTGCTGAGGTAGTACTTAAATTCCTTGATGTTGTATTCGTTGCCCACTGCGTTTGTATAGCGTTGTGTATCGAATATTATCGGGGAATTATCCACCAAATGCGCCAAGTTAAGAGTAAGAGACGCATCGGTAGGGACTACTTCAGTGGGGGTGCAGCTCGTGTGGGCAAGCCAAAGGCCAAGTGCTGCAAAGTAGATAGCTAATTTTTGTGCGATTTTCATAGACATTGCCGGTTTATGCATTGATTTACTACTTAAAAGGATTGGAAAAAGCCTCATTCTCAATGAATGAAGAGTCGGTAAGCATGTGTAAAAATGCCAAAATCGCCTCTTTTTCACGGTCGGTGAGGTGGAGTTTAATAGGTTCGCCTTCGACCACAATTTCGTTGCTCGCCTCAATGATGAGCGGGTCGAGCGTTTGACTGAACTGCACGTGCTCGTTGTAGTGTTCGAGCACTTCTTCGAGCGTGTTAAAACGGCCATCGTGCATGTAGGGGGCAGTGAGGGCAATGTTGCGGAGTGTGGGTGCTTTGAACTTCCCACGGTCGAACGGATTGCCGGTAACCGCCTCTAGGCCAGGTTTTAGGTACGCGTCGGGGTCAAGTCCGTTGTTGTGAAACCCCTGAAAATCACGTAGTTCGCCCGAAGTGAGCGGCCCTAGGTGGCAGTCGCCGCAGTTGCCCCCGCGCAGGCCGGTTTCGGCTACGGGATGCGTTTGAAAGAGGGTCATTCCTTGCAATTCGAGGGGCGTAGGCGTGTACTCGCCGCGCAGGTATTGGTCGTAGCGCGAGTTGGCCGAAATGAGCGTGCGCTGAAACTGGGCCAACGCCTTGCCAATATGTTCGGCACTCACCGAGTCTGTACCAAACGCCGCAAAAAAGCGGGGCGGGTATTCGGGAGCAGCCTGCAACTTAGCGACGGCATTTTCGAGCGTTTCGTGCATTTCTATCGGGTCTTCAATCGGGATGAGGGCTTGTGCTTCGAGCGAGTCGCTGCGCCCGTCCCAGAAAAACCGGCTGCTCCACAGCAAGTTAGCGAGCGACATGGCATTTTTGGTGCCTTCCAGCCCTGCGATGCCTACGCTGAACTGCCGCCCATCGGCGAATGCCTTGCTCTGCTTATGACAGCTTGCACACGATTGGGTATTATCGCCCGAAAGTCGCTTTTCGTAGAACAACATGCGCCCAAGTTCCACACCTTCTACCGTCGTAGGGTTATCGGCTGGAATCTCGGCAGTGCGACCAAAATAGTACGGCGTGTTGAGCGGATAGGGCGTAGGATTGTACGCAGTGTTTGGAGCAGCCTCTTCTTGCAGGCTGCAAGCCACGGTGCACCAAATACCAAACGTTACCCACCCCGCTACCCATGTCATTTTTCGAATTGCCATAAGGAGAAAGGAAAAAGGTTGAACCTAAAAAACAGAAAAGGGAGAGGAAAAACTCCAGCGTTCGGGAAATGAGTTGCCGCCAGATATTTTTGCCGAAGTGTTCGGTTAGGCTACGATGGGAGGGTGAAAAAGTGTACCACCGAAGCATTGGCTACGCAAACCGCTATAATGCGTGTGCGGTTTTTCCACGTCCGTTGCTAAAAAATAGACAGGAGTGGGAAGAATGGGGCGACAGTCGCTCCAAAAGAGCGTAGAGAAAGAAAAAGTCAGGTCGTACAAAGAGGTGCTTTCGGGCATGGTGCCTTGTTTTTCTAGCTCACTCGCGAGGTAGCAGCGGGCATAACACGAAAGTTCGGGAATCTCCTTGTTGACGCAATACAAGTCCGTTAGCTGTTTTTTGTTCAACTGATAGTGCAATACCAAATTCAGTTGACCGTAAAACTGCCACGAGAGGGCGTACAATAAACCCAAAGCGACGATATGTTGGATAGACCCGCGCATATAGCAAAGGTAGAATGCGATTTTTATAAAAACAAGACGCACGCAGGGAACTTTCTATCTCTTTTTACAATAGAACGTATTGCGTGGGGTGTAGCGCGGGTATGTCGGGCAGCAGACGGAAACTTTGGGGCTTTTCTGCTATTTTTGCCGCATCTTTTCTGAAAAAATCCAAAACACTCCACACACTGTGCCCGAATTTTTATCCCTTTCTTTTCGCGAACCCCCGATTGTTAAAGTAATTATTCCTGCGCTTAACGAGGAACATTCCATCGGGAAGGTACTGCAAGAAATCCCTGCCAAATACGTGCAGGAGGTCATCGTGGCAGACAACGGCTCAACAGACGGCACGGCAGCAGCGGCGGCAGCCCAGGGCGCAACCGTATTGCACGAACCCCGCAAAGGCTACGGTTATGCGTGCTTACAAGGCATGGCGCACGTAGCGGCCTCCGACGAAAAAGCCGATGTGATTGTCTTTCTCGATGGCGACTACTCCGACTACCCAGAAGAACTGCCGCTGTTGCTCGCACCTATTTTGGCTCAACGCGCCGACTTGGTCATTGGCTCGCGGGCGCGGGGGCAGCGTGAACACGGCTCGATGACCGTACCACAGG
>CAYUJH010000078.1:6467-8464 GCA_964444995.1 uncultured Roseobacteraceae bacterium
CACCCGCTTGTGGGTTGGCACGGTCTTCGGGCACGATGACCGTACCACAGGTATTTGGCAACTGGCTCGCTACCACGCTGTTGCGCTGGCTCTACGGCGTGCGCTTCACCGACTTAGGCCCTTTCCGCGCCATCCGGTACGATGCCCTGCTCGCCCTCGAAATGCGCGACCGCACCTACGGCTGGACGGTGGAAATGCAGCTAAAAGCAGCCAAAAAGAAACTCCGTTGCGCCGAAGTGCCCGTGAACTACCGCCGCCGCATCGGCACCTCGAAGGTGTCGGGGACGGTGAAGGGAACCGTGATGGCCGGCTACAAAATTCTTTGGACCATTTTCCGCTACCTGTTTCGCTAACTTTCTGCCTTTCACATGATGTACCTGCTACTTTTCGTCTATTTTCTTGCCTTGAGCGCGGTGCTGGTCTTTAGCTTGGGGCAGTTGCATCTTACCTTCAGTTTCCTACGCGCACAACACAAAGAAAAAGATTCCGTTTTTATCGAATCCCCTCCCCTACCAACGTCTTTGCCGCTTGTTACGGTGCAACTGCCACTTTTTAATGAAAAATACGTGGTCGAACGTTTGCTGGAAGCCGTAGCGCAGCTCGAGTACCCCCCCGAGCGCCTTGAGGTGCAGGTGCTCGACGACTCGACCGACGAAACTACGGAGTTAGCGACCAAAAAAATAACCGCCTTACGGCAGAAAACAGGTATTGACTTCGTGCTGATACGTCGGCCAGAGCGCACGGGCTTCAAGGCTGGGGCATTGGCCTATGGGCTGGAGTGGGCACGGGGGGAGTTTATCGCTATTTTCGATGCCGATTTTCTGCCCCCACCCGATTTTCTGCGCCATACCTTGCCGCACTTCGCCAACCCACAAGTGGGCATGGTGCAAACCCGTTGGGGGCATGTAAATCGGCTGTACTCCGCGCTCACGCAGGCGCAGGCCTTTGCCCTCGATGCGCACTTTACCATCGAGCAGGTAGGCCGCGCACAAGCAGGGTATTTTCTGAACTTCAACGGCACGGCTGGTATTTGGCGGAAAACGTGCATAACAGCGGCTGGCGGCTGGCAGGCCGATACGCTCACCGAAGACCTCGACCTGAGCTACCGCGCCCAGCTAGCCGGCTGGAAATTTCGCTATCTGCCCCACGTAGCCTCGCCGGCCGAGCTACCTGTTACCATGTTAGCTGTAAAATCACAGCAGTTTCGGTGGAACAAAGGCGCAGCCGAAACGGCGCGGAAACTGTTGGGCAAGGTATGGCAGCAGCCTCTTTCCTACGCGCACAAATTACACGCGTTTTTTCACCTAGCCAACAGCAGCGTGTTCGTCTGTTTGCTGATAGCCGCCTTGCTGAGTGTGCCAGTGCTCTTTGTAAAATCGGTTGTGCCCGCGCTCGCACCTGCCTTGCATTTCGGCGGCGTGTTCGTAGTAGGTTTTCTGGCGATGCTCTTTTTTTATTGGACTGCCACCCGCTCCCTTGCGCCGCGCATTTCGGTACGCGCCTTCGCAGGGCAGTTTGTAAAATTTTTACTCGTATATATGGGTTTAACACTCCACAACGCCGTCGCTGTGGCCGAAGGATGGGCTGGGCGAAAAAGCCCGTTTGTGCGCACGCCCAAATTCAACGTCCGAAAAGCCTCCGATACATGGAAAGGGAACGTATATTTGCAGCACGGTTGGTCGTGGGGCACGCTTGCCGAAGGTTTCCTAGCCCTGTATTTCCTTGCGGGAATTGCGTTGGGAATTTTGCTGTTAGAGGTAGGTCTTTTACCGTTTCATACTCTGCTGTTTGCCAGCTTCGCCACGGTGTTTTACCAGTCGGTGCGGTCAGCGTAACGGTCTGGTCGTGTAGCGTGTACGGCAGCCTGAAGGCCGTCGGTACATCCGTCAAAATCATACTTCATGTATTATACCAAAGCGCATGAGATTTGCGAAATTATGGTCTCATAAATCATTCAAAATCAAGCAAATCAAATCACGTTAATCCTTAAATCACGT
>CAYUJH010000079.1:0-8455 GCA_964444995.1 uncultured Roseobacteraceae bacterium
CCCCGACATGCCAAATGTACCAAATCTTGCCATTTATCTAACGCCCAACGGCGTAGTTTCACATAATCCGCTAGACCCTGCACATCGGTAGAAAGCAAGCGTTTCCCTCTACTTGTCCCGTAGGGGCTGAACCCATTTCTCACAACTGCAATCCTACCACCGAAATATCGTCGCGCTGTGGTGCCTCGCCTTGGTGCGCCATCAACGCAGCTTCTAGCTGCTCGCCTTGCGTTTCGAGCGGTAGGGTGCAGAGCCTTTCTAGCGTGCGCATAAAATTTTTCTTGCCAAATTTTGTCCTCTCCTCATTGTTTTGGTCGGCAAAACCGTCGGAGGCAAGATATACGTATTCCCCTTTGGCGAGCGCGAGCACGTGCGTTTGGAAAGCGCGTTGTTCTTGCTTGGGGTTATCGCCGCCGATAGAACGCTTGGTGGCTTCTTTCATCGTAAATACACCATTTTCAGTGTAAAAAAGAGGAATTTTTGCTCCGCTGTACGTAATAAGTCGCTCGTGGGGCTTGTCGGAAAAGTATTCCATGGAAAACAGCGCGATGTCCATACCGTCGGAAGTGTCTTTGTTTTGCTGTAGGGCTTCGCGGACTTCGATGTGGAGCACCTCCAGGATAGCGGCAGGCTCGTAAATATGGTCTTGGTTCAAAATTTTGTTGAGCAAGGTATGCCCAATCATGCTCATAAACGCGCCGGGAACTCCGTGCCCAGTACAATCGGCTAGGGCCACATATATGCGTCCGTTTTTGCGCGTCATCCAATAAAAATCGCCAGAAACCACGTGCAGCGGGCGGTAAATAAGGAAGTGAGCAGGAAAAAACTGTTGAATTACCTCATCGGTTGGCAAAATAGCTCCTTGTATTTGCCGCGCATAGCGGATGCTATCCATCAAAAGGGTTTGTTTACGCTCCACCCGCTCGGCATTTTCGCGCACCTCTTCGAGCAAATATTGCATTTTTCCTAACATAAAAGAAAAATCTTTGGCGAGCGCGGAAATTTCATCGCTTGTCCCAATTTTTGCCACACGCACCTCGGGAGCGAAGTTGCTGGCTATGACCGTATGAATAGAGCGAGAGAGTTGCCGCACGGGCTTACTCAAAATTTGGGGGATAAACAGGGCGAGAAAAATACTCAGCAGTAGCCCACCGCTAATTACCAAGAGTAGTGTACTTCGGTTATTTGCTTTGATACGCTCAATATTTTGGCGAACAAACTGCCGAAGTGTCGCGACCTGTACCGAGAGCGTTTCGCTGGCCGTTTTGATTTCCCCCCGCACCCCGCTGCGGTGGTCAAAGCCGAGTAGTTCTTCTATCCGGACGACTTCTACAAACGTCTGCTGGTACGATTGTACGAGGTCGAGCAGGGAGTCTTGCGCGCTGCCCTTCGTTTTAATAAGGATGTCTTCTTTGAGCATATCGCTCGCTTGTTTGAGCAGCCCAATGTACTGAGGCTGCTTGCGCAAGAAAAAGTCTTTTTCGTGCCGGCGGCAGGTAAGCATAATGGCCTTATCGATTACCGGCACTTGCTCGAGGTTGTGAATGTAGCCCCTCATTTTGCCCTCTAGGCCGTAGTCTTTAAACCCGCGCAGTAGTACCAGACTGACCAGTTCTTCAAATGCCTTTTCGTAGGTATCCAAACTTGCGCGGATGGTGTCCATAGAAAGCGGAGTTTCCATGCCCAAGTATTCCTTTTGGGCGTTGAGCCGCTCGAGTTCTGCCACAGCATGGGCTGTTTGAGTGCGCCATTGCTTCAGGTAGTCGCTGCGCTTCGTTTCGTAGAATGTGATGTTAATCGTCTCGTCGCTGAGGAAGGTCGCCAAGGCGCGGTCGGCCTCGTGCATGTAGTCCTCGGCCCGCTGTAGGGTCTCGATGAGTTCCTCTGTCTGGTCGCGCCGTTTTTCAAACCACAAACTCGTGCCAATCACCACCGACAGGATAACGATATACACCCCGTAGGAAAGAAGCATCTTAGCGCGAATGGTTGAGAATGAAATTAACACGTTAACAACGCAGTTTAATAAAAAACAGGAGGCAACACACGGTGTGCTGCATGTAGCTCCACACGAAGCCACATACAAAAGTAGTGTTGACAGTTGTTAACAGATGTACAGGGGCGTTATCTTTCTGTGAAGGCAGTGTAACGAAATGCCGAAGGAGGTTACGAAAGGGCAATACGGAGAAGATGTTTTCGTGCGTGTTTTACACATCTTGCACCTCGCCGGTGATAGAGAAATTTAAGGAGGAAATATCTATCTGACATTGCTCGGCAACCTGCTCGAGTATCTCTTGTTTCCACGGGGTAAGCAGGGGCGTACCCTCCCAAATCAACTCATTTTTGAGCCGCGCCGGCAAAATAAGCGATTGCAGTTGCTCGCCCCTTTCGCGGGCGAGTAGTTCGCGCAGTTGGTCAAACAGTTCGGCGCGCTCGGCGAGCAATAGCTGGTGTTTTTTATAAGTTCGCCAACGGAGCGCACTCGGAAGTTGCCCTTGCAAGGCGGCGTTGCGTTTGTTGGCCTCGTATTCGGCTTCCACCTTGCTGCGCAGCGCCATGAGCTTAGTGAGCATTGCCCCCGACTTTAGCCGCGGATGACAGCTAATTTTCTGCCACGCCTCGCGGGTTTCGGGCGGGTGGGTGATAAGCTTTATCAGATGCTGATAATCTATGATGCGGTAGTGGGGCTTATCGAGCTGCGCGGCGAGTTGGTCTATGAGTTCCCAATATCCTCCTAACAGCGCGGTATTGAACCGATTGAGTTTGTATTTACGGGCCAATCGCGCCACGGGAGGTTTGTTTTCTTGTCGAAAATTTTCGAGCTGTTTGCGCTCTTGTTCGTACCAAGTAGCGCGCCCAATCGCATGGAGTTCTTCTTGCAACATATCGCGCAAAACGGGTAGATATACTACGTCGTAAGCCGCATAACGCAGTTGGAGTTCGGTAAGAGGACGTTTGACCCAGTTAGAGGACTGCGCGTCTTTTTTCAGATGTACGTCTAGCCTTTTGACCAGAAGGTTCGAGAGGCTAATGTTGTCTTTGCTTTCCAAAAGTAAGGTGTACATGAGCGCGGTGTCGTCAAGATTTTTCGGAAAGCAGTTTGCAGCGTGTTGCAAAATGGCTAAGTCGGAATTGCAACTGTGGAAAATTTTTCGCTGCGCGGGGTTTTCCAAAATGACCACAAGGGGAGCCAAATCGCGTACGGGCAAGGCATCTACGAGGTAAACGGCCTGGCCATCGAAGAGTTGTATGAGGCTGATAGAGCGCCCGTAGGAATATCGGTTATCGTCGAACTCTAAATCCACCGACATTACAGGGCAGGTTGCCAAATGCTGACACAGCGGCGTAAGAGCAGCCTGCGTTTCGATGTACCACACGGGCACTTCGCGGTCGGGCTGCGCTGGCAGTTGCAGCATAAGAGGGGGCTGAGCGGTGAAAAGGTCTGTGAACGGCACGCAAAAAAAATTTAAAAGGTGAAACGATAAGAGAACACGCCGTGCGCGGCGTTGTTTGCCTTGCGGGCTACTTGCCTTCTTGGGAGGCTTTGCGAACCAAACCACTGAGCGTAAGGCGGATAGGTGCTTCACTTTGGTTGGTATAGACCTGCACGCTGCGCTGATAATATCCCGGCCTATTTTTGGTGTTGTACGAAATCTTGATAGTGCCTTGCGCGCCGGGAGCAAGGGCTTCGCGGGGCCAGTTTACCGCCGTGCAGCCGCAAGACGCACGCACCTGGGTAAGTACAACGGTGGTTTCGCTGCTATTGGTAAACGTAAAGGTAGCTTCTACCAGTTTGCCTTCTTCTACGGTTGGAAGTTGCTGGGTAAGCTCGGCAAAGGTGAGCGCGGGCTGCTGCTGCGCCTGTGCCCCGCCAAGCGTGCAGATAGCGAACGTAGCGGTAAGTGCGATGCACCAAACTGCCCGATACAGCGGGCGTAGGGGCAGGAAAAAGGAGAGAATATTCACAGTTTTCATACAAATCATAACATAATACATTTTAAACAGCGCATCTATGCGCCCACTTTTAGCCTTAAAGATAGAGAAGTTCTGCTCCTTTGTCAAATACCATTTTGGGGGATTCGCGCTGTGGGTTCACACAAAAAATATGTAGATTTGTAACGTAGAGAAACCTTACCAATAACGCATACACACTGTGGAATACCTAGAAAAAACAATCCTTAACCCTCGTGCCATGAACAAAGAATCCCTGCTACGCGACTACCAACTTGCCTGCGAAAGCCGCGAGGCAAGCCTTTTAGGCCGCAAAGAGGTGTTCATGGGGAAGGCAAAGTTTGGCATTTTCGGCGACGGCAAAGAACTTGCCCAAATCGCCATGGCGAAAGTGTTCCGAAAAGGAGACTTTCGCTCCGGTTATTACCGCGACCAGACCTTCATGATGGCGCTCGGCGAGCTAATGCTCGAAGCCTTTTTTGCACAACTTTACGCGCACACCGACCTTGCACACGACCCTGCCACAGCCGGCCGTTGCATGAACGGGCACTTCGCCACGCGCAGCCACCACCCCGACGGCACGTGGAAAAACCTCATGGCGCAGTACAACGCTGCCGCCGATATTTCGCCTACCGCAGGGCAAATGCCGCGCCTTACCGGCCTAGCTTACGCCTCCAAGCTCTATCGGCAAAATCCTGAACTGGCAACCTTGACAGACTTTTCCGACCGAGGCAACGAGATTGCCTTCGGCACAATAGGAAACGCCTCCTGTGCCGAAGGGCCCTTCTTTGAAACGGTCAACGCACTTGGGGTGCTACAAGCCCCCGCTATTATTTCGGTCTGGGACGACGACTACGGAATCTCCGTGCCCAACCGCTATCAAATTGCCAAAGAAAGCATTTCCGAAGTACTTGCCGGTTTGCAACGCAAAAACGACAAAGAAAGCGGCTACGAAGTATTCACTGTACGCGGCTGGGACTACGAAGCCCTCTGCCAAACCTACGCACAGGCCGAAAAAATTTGCCGTACTCAACACGTCCCTATCCTCGTCCATGTGGTAGAAATGACCCAACCACAAGGCCACTCCACTTCCGGCTCGCACGAGCGGTATAAGTCGGAAGAACGGCTCGCATGGGAACGCGCCCACGACTGCAACGTCAAGTTCCGCGAGTGGCTGCTGGCCCAAGGCGTAGCCTCGGCCGAAGAACTCGACACCGTAGCGCAAAATGCCGCAAAACGCGCCAAAGAAGCGCGTAAAAATGCGTGGAACGCCTTCGTACTTTCCATGAAAGAAGACCACGAAGAAGCCCTGCGCCTCATCGGTAACGCCGAGCAAAACTCGGCGCAAAAAATACGCCTGCAGCAAATTCGGAAAGAATTAGAAAAAACGCTCAACCCTATTCGCGCCGATGCCGTTCGGGCAGTCAAAAAAGCCCTGCGCGAACTGCGCTTCGAGGCAAGCCCGCATACCGTTGCGTTGCGCAACTGGCTCAAACGCACGGCCGAAGAAAACCAAGACCGGTACAGTTCGCACCTCTACAGCGAGTCGGCAAGTTCCGCGCTCCGAGTGCCCACAGTACCAGCCAAATACGGTGAAAACCCGCCGATGATAGACGGCCGCGAAGTGATGAACGCTTGCTTCGATGCCATGTTTGCCCGCGACCCCCGCGTATTTGCACTCGGCGAAGATGTAGGCAAGATTGGCGACGTAAACCAAGGGTTTGCCGGGCTGCAACAAAAATATGGCGAGCTGCGCATCACCGACACGGGCATCCGCGAGGCAACTATCGTAGGGCAAGGCGTAGGGGCAGCCTTGCGCGGCTTGCGTCCCATCGTAGAAATTCAATATCTCGACTACATCTTCTATGCCCTGTTTACCCTCACCGACGACCTCGCCTGTTTGCAATACCGCACCAAAGGAGGGCAACGCGCACCGGTCATCATTCGCACGCGGGGGCATCGGCTGGAAGGCATTTGGCACTCAGGCTCGCCCATTGGTAGCCTGTTAGGGTCGTTAAGAGGCATTTACGTGCTCGTGCCGCGCAACATGACCAAAGCCGCCGGCTTTTACAATACCATGCTACAGTCAGACGATGCCGCCCTCATCATCGAGTGCCTAAACGGCTACCGACTTAAAGAAAAACTACCCGAAAATATTGGAGAATACACCGAGCCGCTCGGCCAACCCGAAATCATTCGCGAAGGCAACGACGTAACCGTAGTTACCTATGGCTCTATGTGTAAAATTGTGTTAGAAGCTGCGCAACAGCTACAAGAAATAGGCATCAGTGTCGAGGTAATTGACGTGCAGACGCTGCTTCCGTTCGACCTCGACCACCGCATTGTAGCGTCGGTGAAAAAAACCAACCGCGTACTGTTTGCCGACGAAGACGTTTCCGGAGGAGCTACCGCCTACATGATGCAAAAAGTGCTCGAAGAGCAGAACGCCTACCAATGGCTGGATAGCAAGCCGGCGACCCTTTCGGCCAACGACCACCGCCCAGCCTACGCTTCCGACGGCGACTATTTCTCGAAACCTAACACCGAAAGTGTGTTCGATGCCGTGTATGCTCTTGTGCACGAAGCCGACCCACAGCAGTTCCCTGCCTTGTATTAATTGTTCACCTCTCCCTAAACGACTATGAAAACCACCGAACACACTACCCATGCCGAAGCACACCTGCACGTAGCGCGGGAGGCGTATGGCCAACAGATGCTCAACCGCTCGAAATTTCGCATGTTTTCGCTTGGCAAAGTACCGATGCTGTACTTTTCGGGTACCAAAGTGCTTAAACTTACCGACGCAGAATGTGCCGCTGCCTTGCCGTATCGTTGGCTCAACCAAAATCCGTTCAAGTCTATCTATTTTGCAGCGCAAAGCATGACCGCCGAGCTAACCACTGCCGCCTTGGCCATACGCGCCGTGCAGGGCTATAGCCCGTCCGTCGCGATGATTATCGTGCACCTTGAGGCGGAATTTCCCAAAAAAGCCACCGGCCGCACTACCTTTACGTGTGTAGAAGGTGAAAAAGCCCTCGAAGCCGTGCGGCAGTGTGTAGCCACTGGCGAGGCCACTACGGCGCGGCTCGTTACCGAAGGCCGCCTCGACGACGGCACCTTGGTTGCCCGTTTCGCCTTCACATGGTCGTTCAAGCAACGCAGCAAAAAATAAAAGATGGGGTTGTACGTTCACCCAAAGACACTACTAAAAACGGCGAGCACTCCGAAGAGTGCTCGCCGTTTTTATGATACAAGGCAGGAAACTTCTCCGCCGGTGGCCTGTGCGTTAAATGACCACGTATTTTTTCTGGGTCAGTTCCAAGTTTTTCATTAGCATACGCAACTGGCTCTTATTTAGGCACTTACCACAGTAATAGCCCACGCCTATTTCGTCGTCGAAGATATAGACTGTGTGCAGGGCGTATTCGTGGCGGAGTACGTAGGTGCGTCCGTCTTCTTTCCACTCGTAGCGCGGGGGTACGCTCGCATCCTTTATCGGTGTCCACCCCAGCGAAACGATATCCTCGGTATCGAGGAACTTCACACGGATACGGTTCGAGGTCAGGAAGGGCTTAATTTGTTTTTGCAAATCCCATACCCCCTCGCCTACGATGCGCATCAGCCATTCGTCCACAGGTTCTTCCTGCCCCGTTTCTTCGTTGAGCTGTTTGGAGACGGAGCAGAATTCGTACTCGAACCCTACATGAAATTCGGAGAGGCTAGGTTTGTAATGCGTTTCTATGGTTTTCATGGCGAAAAGGCTTTTTAGATAGTCGTACAATAACAGTTTGTTAAAGCTAAACGCCCGAAAAGGCGCGTAGCATATATTGTAAGTGCAAAAAAATATGCAAAAAATACAAAAGTTTGTGTAGTATCTGGCTAGCTTTCCACGCGGGTATCGAAGCGTGTTACCTTTTCTACGCCTTCGATGCCTTCTAGTTCGTGGATGAGATGCTCTACCTCCTCGCGGTCTTTCACGCGCAGCCCGATAAACCCGCTGAAAATACTGCTACTAGGGTCGGCTTTTACCTCAATGGCTTTGATATTGACCCGCAACTGCTGCGAGATAATGCGGGTAACGTCGCTTACGAGGCCCACGCGGTCGGTCCCCGTGATTTCAATATCCACCTCAAACTCGCGGTCTTTTTCCGAAGCCCATCGCGCATTAATAATGCGGTAGCCGTAGTTAGCCATAAGGCTTACGGCGTTGCTGCAGCTCGTCTTGTGGATAACGATGCCCCGCCCTACGCGGATGAAGCCAAAAATATCGTCGCCGGGGATGGGGTTGCAGCAGGAAGCGAAACTGTATTCCAAGCCATTGACTTTCTCGCCGATGACCAGCTCGTCTGGCGCTTCTTTGCGGTTTTTTTGCAGCTCGCGTTTTACATCTTTCCCCGACTCTATGCGCGGCTTCTTAGCTATTTCGCGCTGCTCCAGCTCGTCGCGGAAGCGTTTGATGGCCGTGTGGTCAATAAGCCCCATGCCGAGTTGGTAGTATAAATCGGTT
>CAYUJH010000080.1:0-8411 GCA_964444995.1 uncultured Roseobacteraceae bacterium
CTGCATAACCTTGCCTATTTTCACTTGTTTTTCGTCTAACACAGCATCGAGCAGTTCTTTGGCGCGTGTGGCTGTAAGAGGAGTTTGTTCGCTTTGGAGCCGCTCTTTGTAGGCAGTGAATACGTCAACGGCCTCCGCGGTCCATTTTTTTTGAGCGATTTTCTCGTCGTACGTATCCGGGGCTACAAAGAAAAAGGTTGCCGTTGACCATATTTCTTTCGGGAATGTGATTCGTTCGCGCATTTGCTGGGCAACTTTCAGCATTTTTTCCTCTGTACTCACAATGCCCACTGCGGCAAGCTCGCTGCGCAGCGTCTCGGTCAGGGCTTCGTCGGGCAGTTGGCGAATGTATTGCTGGTTAAACCACTTGGCCTTGTCGATATCGAACTTCGCGCCCGATTTGCTTACTTTTTCCAACGAAAAAGCGTCGATAAGTGCCTGCATCGAGAACATCTCCTGCTCTGTGCCGCTGTTCCAGCCGAGCAGTGCCAAAAAGTTCACGAGTGCCTCGGGCAAAAAGCCGTCTTCGCGATACCCGCGCGAAACTTCAGCCGTTTGTAGGTCTTTCCATTCCAGCGGAAACACGGCAAAGCCTAACTTATCGCCGTCGCGCTTGCTGAGTTTGCCATTACCACTCGGCTTGAGCAACAGAGGCAAATGCGCAAACTGTGGCATCACCTCCTGCCAGCCCAAATACTGGTAGAGCAGCACGTGAATAGGTGCGGATGGCAGCCACTCTTCGCCCCGAATGACATGTGTTATTTTCATCAGGTAGTCATCTACCACGTTGGCAAGGTGGTACGTAGGCATACCGTCCGACTTGAGCAAAATTTTATCTTCTAGCGTAAATGAAAGCACTTTCACCCATCCGCGAATCAAGTCGTTCATGCGAATTTCCTCCTTGGCGGGTACTTTCAGCCGAATCACGTAGGGTTCACCGCTTGCTAGGCGTTGCGCTACCTCTTCGGCAGAGAGTGTGAGTGAGTTTTTCATGCTGTTCCGCGTGATAGCGTTGTACTGTTGGTTGGCAACCTTAGCTTCTTGTAGGCGTGCGCGCATAGCCTCTAGCTCTTCGGGCGTATCGAAGGCGTAGTACGCGTATCCTTTTTCTATGAGCTGAAGGGCGTAATCTTTATACTGTAGCTTTCGCTCCGACTGGCGATAGGGCGCACAAGGGCCGCCTACCCACGGGCTTTCGTCGGGAACAATTCCGCACCATGCGAGCGCCTCGCTAATGTATTGCTCTGCGCCTTCAACATAGCGCGAGCGGTCAGTATCTTCGATGCGCAGCAAAAAGTCGCCGCCGTGCTGTTTGGCAAAAAGATAATTAAACAAGGCAGTGCGCACGCCGCCGATATGTAAAGGGCCTGTGGGACTGGGGGCAAATCGTACTCGTATGTGTTGTGCTTGCATGATGGGTGAAAAATATATACCAAAAGATTATGTGAAGATTCTACAGAGAGTATTGCGTTACGCCGTTAAAAAATCGCTCACGCGGCTGCAAACTTACACAATTCGTCGAAACGCGTTCCGTACCTAAGCAAGAACAGCAAGGCGTAAGTGCGTGCTAAAATTCATTGAAACCAGAACAATATAAGAAGGTTAGGGTTTAATAATTGTCGCAGCGATGTCGCATGTGCCTTTTTTTACACTGTATGCGCCTAACGTTTTTCATCCCTAAACCACTCCTACCTCCTTTATGCTTAACCTACACGTTACCATCGACGACCACTCTGGCTTCTGTTTTGGCGTAGTCTATGCCATCGAAATGGCCGAAGATATTTTAGCTGAGGATGGGTATTTATATTGCCTAGGCGATATTGTCCATAACGACGAGGAAGTAAGCCGCCTGCAAGCAAAAGGCCTGCGTATTATCACCCACGACGACCTGAAGACCTTGCACGGGGAAAAAGTGCTTATCCGCGCTCATGGCGAACCGGCCTCTACCTACCGCCTTGCTATGGAAAACAACCTCGAACTCATAGACGCTTCGTGCCCTGTGGTGCTCAAGTTGCAAAACCGCATCAAAAGCGCCCACGACAAAGGAGAGCAGATTTATATTTATGGCAAACACGGGCACGCTGAGGTAATAGGCCTAAAAGCACAAACCGAAGATAAAGCCGTTGTTTTTCAGGATATTTCGGAGCTAGACCTTAGTAATTTACCCGCCAGCGTTTCGCTCTACAGCCAAACGACCAAAAGCACCGAGCACTTTTACCACATAAAAGATACCTTGGAGCAGGCAGGCATTACGGTAAATGCCAACGACACCATCTGCCGGCAGGTCTCGAACCGCGACAAGACCATTCAGAAATTCGCCTTGCAGTTCGATAAAATCATTTTCGTAGCCGGCACAAAGTCGTCGAACGGAAAAGTATTGCACGACATCTGCAAAAGTGTAAATCCTAATACCTACTTTGTATCGAATGCCGAGCAAATTAACCATGCATGGTTTGCCCCAAACGACTCGGTAGGTATCTGTGGGGCTACTTCAACACCCATGTGGCTCATGGAAGAGGTACGCAATATTTTACTAACGCTTTGAAGGAAAAATTTTAGCTTCTTTCCAAGTTCTTTAGCAAAACATCGTTCTGCATACGCTTCTGTCCTAAATTTGTTGGAGAGTTTAGTAGCCTCCGAGTTGTTTATAGGCCGCCATGTTGCCGCTCCAAAAAAAGATAGCACGTATGCCTTACACCTGTTTACTAATAGCTCCCATGTATTGGAACGCCCTGTTTCTTGGGCTGCAAGAACCCCAAAAAGCACTTTGGCATCAGCTCGACGAACGTCTTGGCGTGGTTGAACTGCTCGTTGTGCTTGCCATAGTATTGGCTTTAGGGGCATGGTATTGGTTTCAAAGCAAGCAAAATGCCGCCAAATTGCTGTTCACCAAAAACACAGAAATAGCCAAACAGGCAGCAGAAATAGAGCAGAAGCGGCAACAACTCATCGAGCAGGCCGAACTACTTGCCCAGCAAAGCGACATGCTTGCTTACAAAAGCCAGAAAATTGAAGAGTCGCTCGACTATGCCAAGCAAGTGCAAGACTCCCTCCTACCGCCCAACCCCTCCTTTCTGAAAATATTTGCCTCGCATTTTTTGGTAAACCTACCGCAAGACATTGTTAGTGGCGATTTCTGCTGGTACACCCACCAAGCCGATACAATTACAGTCGTAGTAGCCGATTGCAGCGGGCACGGGGTTTCAGGTGCATTCAACACCGTGATTATCAACTCATTGATTGCACAGGTAATCAACGAAACCAATCACCGAACTCCCGCCGAGCTGCTCGCAGAGTTGCACCGGCGCATCATAAAGCTGATTCCTTCCAACCAATACATAGACTTTAACATTGGTATAAAGATAGCTATCATGCGGATAAACGTGAATAGTTTTCGGATGGTGTACGCCGGCGCGAAAATGCCGCTATACTACATCACCGACGGAGTACTGAAAATTCTGCCGGCCGACAAACTATTTGTGGGCAACTCGCACTATACCGACCTGCGAAACCGCTTTTACAACCGCATGGTACGACTCAAGAAAGGCGATAAATTGCTTTTATTTACCGATGGCTTTCAGGACCAATTCGGAACAGACGGCAAGTTTATGGTCAAAAACTTACGCAAGCTGCTAGAAGAGTCCGCCTCTTCGCCGCTTACCGAGCAGCGCGATTATCTACTCACGCAACTGCGGGCATGGCAAGGCGACGAGCCTCAAACCGACGACGTACTCATTTTTGGTGTAGAGGTCTGACCTAGTTGTTCCGAGTAAGCTGCATTTTGATTTTTTCAAACTCTTTTAGCTTCAGTTTGCGCAACTCTTCCGCCTTTTCCTGAATCCAGAGGTCTTTGTTATACTTTTCGGAGGGGTATTTGCTCTGATAGTAGGTGTATTCGATGCCGTACAAGTCGAACTCATCGCGATACGCATCTTCGATAATGGAAAAGTTAGCACGTATATTACCCTTTAAGTCTTGCAAGGATACAGGCTCTGAAAGTATCATCTCTTCGAGCTGGGAAAGGTATTGTTTTTCCGCTACTTCTTTTTCTACTTGTTTGCGCTCAGAAACCACATTCACCGCCGGTGCCGATGCCCAGAGTTGCTCTTCCGACACATCATTTGCCTGCGTAATTTCTTGGTCAGAAGGCTGACTGCGCAGCTTTGCCTTCCAATTAGCGATACGCTCTTTTTCGCTATAGGTCATACTCACCCATGGCTTGCCAAAGTACATAGTCCATAAAACAGAATCGAGCGGATTTTGCACAAGATTTTGCCAGACCGCAGGTTTGTGCAAAGGGTCATCGAGAAAAGAATCATTTACAGTTACTTCTGCTTGAGCATACAATAGGCTACTCGTAGCCATGAAAGCAAAGCAAGTGGCAAGGTAGAGATGGCGCATAATTTTTAAGCGTTTTCTTGGAAAAACAAATCAACAAGGGAATAGAACAGACAGACAGCGTACAGATACTTGAGCATTTCTTTCACAAACAAAACAAAGTTACACTATTTTCGCATTTACAAGTGTTAACAAAAAAAATTAACAAAAAATAAAGACGCTGTGCCCTGCCTCTTTTTTACCCAGCAAAAAACATACTAGCCGCTTCGTAGTAGGGCAATAGCCCGCTATTTGTGCATTTGCTGTCCATCTAACGTAAAGATATACGGTAAGTTATCTTTTCCAATTGCAGGTGAGAAATATATGCCCTACTTTTGTGCTGCATTATAAGGCAATCTTCAAAATTTAATATCAGATTTTGTCATGAATAAAGGAAAAGTTACACAGGTAATTGGGCCGGTAGTTGACGTTAGCTTCGATACAGAGAATGCCCGCCTACCTAGCATCCTCAACGCTTTGTACGTAGAAAAAGAGGACGGTCAGCGCGTAGTATTGGAAGCGCAACAACACTTAGGCGAAGATAGAGTACGCACGATTGCAATGGACGGTACAGAAGGCCTCACACGAGGCATGGCCGTTATAGACACCGGGCAACCTATCTCTATGCCTGTCGGTAACGACATTCGCGGACGACTGTTCAACGTTGTTGGTGAGGCTATTGACGGACTTCCCCAGCCCAAAGGCACACAGAAGTTGCCTATCCACCGTCATGCCCCTTCGTTTGAAGAACTATCTACGCAGTCGGAAGTACTCTACACGGGTATCAAAGTAATCGACCTAATCGCTCCCTATGCAAAAGGGGGTAAAATTGGTCTTTTTGGAGGTGCCGGCGTAGGAAAAACCGTACTCATCATGGAGCTGGTAAACAACATTGCCAAGCGTTACTCTGGCCTTTCGGTATTTGCCGGCGTAGGTGAGCGTACCCGCGAAGGAAATGACCTTCTCCGCGAGTTCTTGGAGTCGGACATTGTACGCTACGGCGAGCACTTCAAAAAATCTATGGAAGAAGGCGGCTGGGACTTGAGCAAAGTTGACATGAAACAAGTGGAGGAGTCGCAAGCTACCCTCGTGTTTGGGCAGATGAACGAACCCCCCGGTGCGCGCGCACGCGTGGCACTATCCGGCCTAACAGTGGCGGAGTACTTCCGCGACGGCGACGGCAGCGGCGAGGGCCAAGGCCAAGGACGCGACATCCTCTTCTTTATCGACAATATTTTCCGCTTTACACAAGCAGGCTCCGAAGTATCGGCTCTCCTTGGGCGTATGCCTGCGGCGGTGGGCTATCAGCCTACGCTAGCCACCGAAATGGGGGCTATGCAAGAGCGAATTACCTCAACCAAGAAAGGCTCTATCACCTCCGTACAGGCTGTATATGTACCTGCCGATGACCTTACTGACCCTGCGCCAGCAACTACCTTTGCTCACCTTGACGCTACCACGGTACTTTCTCGTAAAATTGCCGAGCTAGGCATTTACCCTGCCGTGGACCCGCTCGACTCTACGTCGCGCATCCTAACCCGCGATATTTTGGGCGATTTGCACTACAACACCGCACAACGTGTGATAGAAACCTTGCAACGTTACAAAGAACTGCAAGACATCATCGCTATCTTAGGTATGGACGAACTCTCTGAAGAAGATAAGCAGGTTGTACACCGCGCACGCCGCGTACAACGCTTCCTCTCTCAGCCGTTCCACGTAGCCGAAGCGTTTACAGGCCTAAAAGGTGTGTTCGTGGACATCAACGATACAATTCGAGGATTCAACGAAATCATGGATGGTAAGCACGACCGCTTGCCTGAAGCCGCTTTCAACCTCGTAGGAAGTATCGAAGAAGCTGTTGAAAAAGGCGAGCGTTTGATGGCACAAACCAAGTAAGCACCTGTTTTTTACACGCTAACGCTTAAAACGATTTACGCACATGCACCTTAGTATAGTAACACCCGATAAAAACGTGTTCGCCGGCGAAGTAACGGGCGTAAAAGTGCCCGGCACAAATGGCTCGTTTGAACTTCTAAACCACCACGCCCCTATCATCAGTACGCTGGGAAAAGGCGAGGTGCGTATCACCACAAAAAACGACGGCGAAAAGAAAATGAGCATAGACGGGGGCATACTCGAAATGCTTAACGACAAGGTCATTATCTTGGCAGAGTCGATTGTATAAGCAGACTGGCTTCTTTTTGAAAAGCCTAAAAACCTACGGGTTTTTAGGCTTTTTTTTGTGCAACGTCCGCAGAGCACGGTGCACGATATACGCCGTTTCGGGTGCAGTGCTTTCCATTTGCCAACGTTGGCACAGCTCATCTACAAAGTCAGGGCGCGACTTGCTCGCGTCGTTGAGCCAATTACCAACACTATCTTGCACGTAGCGCGAAGGGTCGGCTTTGAGTGGCTCCAACACAGACAGCGCTTGTTCGGGCTGCTCTTTCAGTACGGGCAAATGCGCACACCAGACCCCACACGGGCGTGTAAGTTCGCAGGCAAACCGCCGAATATTTGCCTGCGGTGCGCCCGCCCACGCAGTCAGTAAGGCGATACCCTCCGAAAGTTGTACCGCTAGGCGAGGACGCAACGCCATCCAGCTGATTTCGCGCACACCAAAATGAGGGTCGTCGGCAAGTGGATGCAGGGCAGTAAGTTGCTCGGCGAATGTTTGCTGTGTATCGGATACTAAAAAATATGCCGCCCAACAGCGCACAAGGTCGGCAGGGTGCGTTTGCAAAAATTGCTGCAATGCGCCAGTATGATTAGGATGTGCACGGCTCAAATGAAAAAGTGCTTCCCCGATACACGCATTGCGCGTATTGAAGCTAGGCTTCTTTAGCTGTGCAAGTGCCGTGCGTACCCCTTCAAACAGATGCGTGTATTCGCCTTGTTGCAGTATATTTTTGAGCAACACAGTTTGGTCAATAGCTAGGCATTCTACAAGGTTGGCAGTTTCTAGCGTACCCTCATTGAGCTGCCTAAGAACATCGGCAGGAATTTCCCGCAGCGAGCGCGCTCCCTTACGTTTCATGGAATAAGTTGTTTAAGTACAGATTGTTACAAGAATATTGTGCGGTATTAACGGTCGAACCACGAGTTTCGCTTACTGAGTTTGAGGTCTTGCAAGATAGAGGCCTTTACGCTAATATCGATGTTGTACGATTGGCGTTGCCCAAACGGCACCCACGAAAGGGCCATTTGCCAGCAGTGCAGGTCGCGGAAGATATTGAAGGTAGTAAAAGCAAATTCCTTTTTTTCAAAGTCGTACCCACTGTTTGCACTTACCTTCCATTTTTGGGTAATCTTAATTTCCCCACTAAAGTTCAACGTTTGCACGATGCTAGTTTGTCCGACGGGCGACTTTGTGTAATTGAGCGAGTAGTTCAAATTGAGCGACCACGGAATGTTAAAATCTACGTAGCGTTGCGGAAACATACGCATTTGTTGGAGTTCTTGCCGCTCCAACTCGTTAAGCTGCGACTCATCGAGTACGGTAGGCACATTTCCATTGGGAACTACGGGCGTTTCTACCCCACTTTCACCCTCTTCGCCCTCTTCTACGATGCCTGCCGGGGTAATTCGTTTTCGTTTTATTTTAAAATCTTCCGGCGAAAGGTTTGTGGTTAGGTTTAGGGTGGCGTTGGTCAGGCGGCCCATGCCTTGGCCCTGCTGCCAAGCAAATACTGGTGTGCGCCGTTGAAGTGCCGAGGCAACGCCAGTCTCAGGGTTTATGCTTGCCGGCTGGTAGGCATACGGGTCCACCGTACCGGAAATGTTGATATTCAGCTTTTTGAGAATAACCGTTCGGGCAGAAAGCGCAAAGTTGGCGAGTTGAAACGAGTCGGCAGCAAAGTTATACGACGAGCGAATAGAGGCATTTTGCAAAATGGGCATTTTTATTTCTTCCACGGCGGTATCGCGGCGGACGCGCACTTTGGCCTCAAGCTGGTTGTCGAAGCCAAAGCTCATAGAACTGCTTCGGCCTATCGGAGGCACCGGGCCGCCCTGAAAAATAGGTACGGCTT
>CAYUJH010000081.1:0-8377 GCA_964444995.1 uncultured Roseobacteraceae bacterium
GGCAGTGGCAACGGTGTAGCGATGACGGCCAATAAGCACCAAAGCATACGCGCTGCCCTCTGCTGGAACGAAGAACTCGCCGCGCTTGCTCGGCAACACAACTCCGCAAATGTGCTCTGTTTGCCCGCACGCTTTGTACCTTTGGAATTAGCGACCAACATGGTAGAAGTATTTTTAAATACACCTTTTGAGGGCGGCCGGCACGAGCGCAGGGTAGAAAAAATGGCGTGCCGTTAGTTATATTTATTGTTGATTTGAATGACTTAGTCCTATGACTTTTCCTCCCATTTACAAAGACTACGAAGGGCTGGTGTACGCCCTCGTGGTTATTTTTATTATCGCGGCGGCCTTCCTGCTCTCGCGGTTTCTTAAATTTCTATTGCAGAGCTTCTATAAGATTGGCTCTAACGTGCTCAAAATAGACATCACGCAGTTTAAATTTGTGCTAAATGCTATTAACTGGGTAATTGGCTTTCTGGCAGTGTCGCTGATTATCTATACCATTCCGGCATTTCGGGCGGTGGCGCTGACCATTTTTGCAGGCGCGGGTATTTTGGCGGCCATCATTGGTCTGGCTTCGCAGCAGGCATTTTCTAACATCGTAAGTGGTATTTTCGTCGTCATTTTCAAACCCTTTCGGGTGGACGATGTCATCCAGATTGGTACCGACCTGATTGGCACAGTAGAAGATATTACGCTGCGCCATACCGTTATCCGTAACTTTGAGAACCGCCGTATTATTATCCCCAACTCCAAAATCAGCACGGAAACCATTATAAACGCTACTATCGGCGACCCTAAAATTTGTAGGCACTTCGAGATGCAAATTAGCTACGAGTCGGACGTGGACCTTGCGATTGCCATTATGCAAGAAGAAGCGATGAAGCATCCCAATTGTATTGACAACCGCACGCCTGAAGAAAAAGAACAGGATGCGCCTATCGTGCTCGTGCGCGTAGTTGGCTTTACCGACTCGGCAGTCCGCGTGCGCGCCAACGTCTGGTCGGTGGATAACCCTGCATCGTTTACATTATTTTGCGATTTAAACCGCAGCGTAAAAAAACGTTTCGATGCGGAGGGCATCGAAATACCTTATCCGCACCGCACCTTGGTTGTCAAAGAAAAAAAGACCGATGGCGCACAGGTAGCGCAGCTCAAAGAGAAGCTCCGTTGGAAAGAAGAACCGGAAGATTAACGGCATTGGCAAGTTTTTACGATACATCTGCCTCTAGGTCGTCTGTATCCGACTCCGATACAAGTGCGTCAAGTGCTTCTTCTTCCTCGCTCATGCTACCCTCCTCGCCAAACTCTTCTGCGTCTGCAGGAGCTACGTCCGCTCCCTCCTCGGCAAGCACGGCATTCATTTCGCTGTAGTCGGGGCGATCTTGTCCCATTTCTTCCCGAAAATCAGCTACTTCGGGCAAAATATTTTGCGCGAAACCATCGTAGGGCATTCCCTGTGCTTGGCTGGCAAAAGCATCGTAGGCAATAAACGCTATGCCCGTAGTAAGCAGTACTTGGTAGCTGCCGTAGTCGTCGTATTCAACAATACCAGAGCACATACTCCGCGAGTGAGCCGTATATTTCGATGTGCTTTGCCGCTTGGCTTGGGGGAGTTTTACGAGCCACTTGCTCTTATCGCCTGAAAGGGCTGCATATGGGCGGCGCGACCACACCGGAATCACTTTCTGAATACCCGCAATTTTGGCTTTTCGGTCTTTTATCTCTTCCTCTGTAGCTTTTATAATTCCTTTTAGATATTTCTCCTTTTGGCTGAGGGCATCGAGTTTGGCAATATAGACCTGCCACGCTTCGGGCACTTTGTTAAAAAACAGTTTTGCATCGGCACCCTCTAGGTGTGCCATAAGCGCGTCCACGAGGCTCTCGTGTAAAAAACGTGTCTTGTCAGCAAGTAGATAAGAAAGCTCGTCGTAGCGGCTTTGCAACTGCTCGATACTTTCTATTCGGGCGGTAAGTTCCTTGTAGTGTGCTCGTAGTTCTGTGTGGTTTTCCTGAAAGGTGCGGTAGGTCTGTATCGCAGCGGCAAGGTCTTCGGTTTGCAGGTCGGTTTTTGCCCGCTGAATGAACTTGTTGATGCGTGTAAACGAAAAGGTTAGGTATTCCAACAAGCGGGGGGCAAAGGTGTTGTAGTGGTCTTGGCGGTAGGCGAGCTTTTTAAACGCCGCCGACGCTTCGTAGTATGCGATTGTTTTGGCGTGTTCCTGTAGGTTTTCGATGATTTCCTCGCGCCGCAAGTATAACTTACCCACTTTTGGAGCAATATTCTTACGCATTTCGGCAAACTCGGCATGTGCTTCCAACGCTTGCTTTTCGGCGGGCAGCACCGTTTCGAACTCCTGCTTTTTTAGTTCGAGCGTGTGAGCGAGGTGGAGTGCGCCAAAGTATTCGCTGGCAGTTGCTAAGTGTGTGGGTTCGGAGGAAGGGAGCGTTGTTCGGGCTATCTGTGCAAGTATCTCGCGCTTTTGGGCACTTGCCGCTTGTAGGTCGCGCCTTTGCGCGTCCTGCTCTGTCTGCAAGTCGTTTATTTGTTCTTGGTAGCTCTCAATTGCTTTTTTGGCAGCATGAACGCCATCACCTTTCGTTTTCAGGGTTGTTTCCATAGGGCAGTAGTTTAGATGACTTTTACATACTACGCAACCTACGATTTTTTATGATACGATTTACTGCCGCATGCACAAAAGAGCTAGCGTGTGGTGTAATGTAGGCGCACGTCGTCGAAATAAACCTCGCCGGTGGTATTAGGGGAGATGATAAGTAGGATACGTAAACGGTTCATGTTGGCAGGGAAAGCGGGGACTTCAAGCGTGTATTCTTGCCAGTCGTTGTCGCCTTGTACATGGCGCGTAAAATCGAAACTGGAGCGATAAATGCCAGAGAACGGTTCAAACTCGTGCGTTCCAGATAAGGCTATTTCAAAACCGTTTCCACTTAAATCCACAGTTTTTACCTTTACACTCAGGCTTACAGGCGCACCCACAGGAATGTCCGTAGGCTCTATTTCTTGCAACAAGTACCAAAACTCATCGGGCGAGTCAATATCGTCGGCTTTTAGCATGGATGAATACTGCCCTGAGGCGGCAAATGCATCGGTTCTACGGTACGTATAGTTATTAGGAGCATTGAAATTTGCGGCGCGGAGCGTCCAGCCAAGTGCGTAGTTAGCATTTACGGGGTCAGCTTCTTCCATGTCGCCATTGAGTTCTACGCGTGCCTTCAACGAGGTATAGTCGTCTGCCCCACAGGAAAACAACAATACAGCTGCAAGCAACCAAAAGGCGCGAACGCACAAAGAAGAACGGCAAATTGGAAGGTTCATAGCAAGGGCTGATTTAGGTAAGGAGACATACAACAAAGACAGTTACCTGCATGTAAAAGACAATAGTTGTTGCACAATGGTTTAATGATATGACAAAAATAGTTAATTTTTTTTACATTGCTCACATTTTATGACAGACATCGTATTCTCTCATGCCAACGGCTTCCCGTACGATACGTACCGGCACTTCCTTTCGCTGCTCGCGCCGCATACGGTAACGGGTGTGCCCAAGCTGGGGCATGGGGCGTTCAAGCCCTTGCGCAACTGGTACCCACTCGTGGACGAGTTAATTGCCCATATCGAAACACATCATACGCAGCCCGTTGCTGGTGTGGGGCACTCGCTCGGTGGGGTGCTTACGTTTTGGGCTGCCATACGCCGCCCCGACCTTTTCGAGAAGGTTATCATCCTAGACTCGCCCATGTTTTCGATTTACAAGCGGATTCCCCTCTGGGTGGCGCAAAAAATGGGAATAAGTGGCAAAATTGTTCCGCCGGCCAAAAAAACACGCCATCGGCGCACCGAATTTGCATCTAAAGAAGAGGCTCTGCACTTTTTCGAGCGCAGAGCCTTGTTCAAGCATTTTGACCCACAAAGCCTCCGCGACTATGTGGAGTATGGCCTTGTACCCACCGAAAAAGGCTTTACCCTTAGTTTTTCTGCCGAAATGGAGTACAGGCTGTTTTGTCAAACGCCTGCCAAGTTGGGGAAAAAAGAACCGCAAGTGCCTTCGTACTTTTTGTATGCTACTACCCACCAAGTGTTGCAACCTAACGACGTGGCGTGGCTAAAGCGGGCACTCAAAAGCACCACTTTTCTGCCCATAGAAGGCGGGCACATGTTCCCGCTCGAGCAGCCCGAACATGCCGCCGCACTCCTTAAACAACTGATTGCGGAATAGTTTGAAGCAGGTGCAGCAGTTCGCCTTGCAGAGCCTCCGTTTTGTTGACTGCATACCACTTGTGTACCTCTTCGGCATATTGACCGTAGGGTGTGCCTTTTTGCTTGTGCGCGTCCACGATTTGCTGCGCGGCATAGGGGCGCGGTCCCCACGAGCCAAGCACCTGCAACGTATCGGTATCTAACAAGATAAGTTTGGGGATAGAACGCGTACTGTTGGTGAGAAAGGCGTCCATCAATTCGGGATGCTCGTCGCGCAGCAAGAGGCGAAATGCAATGTGAGGGCTGAGGGCGGCTACTTTTTGCAGGGCAGGTACGCTTTGTGCCGCATCGCCGCACCACGCTTCGGTAAGCACGAGCCACACTTGCGGAGCGGTCAATGCCTTAACGGCCTCTTCTAGTTCGGGCAGTACGGTCGTTGTCTTTTCTACGCGCTTCATGCGCTGCATATTCATTTTGGTATAGTGTAGCATATCGGCACTGTGGTTTTCGCCGGTGGTTTTTCCTTCGGCAAAAAGCGCTTCTATCATCTGTTTGTACGAAGCGTAGTCGTAAGCGTGGGCGAGGTGTTCTTGCGTAACAGGAGAAGAGTTGTTTTCCATCAGTAGATAAAATTAAAAAATATAGAAACTATCCTTCTAACGATACGCACGTGTTTAGCGTTCGCCCAAGAGGGCGAACGCTACTCATGGCTTGCCTACATCGCCGAAACGAGGTAGTAGTTCTTTTTCCCTTTTTGTACGAGCAGGTACTTTCCTTGTAACAACCCAAAATCGCTTGGCGGGCTATCGAGTTCTACCTTGCGCTTATTGATGCTTACGCCTCCGCCTTGCAACATTCTGCGCGCTTCGCCTTTGGAGGTAAAAATTTCGCCGTGGGTAAGCGTAGAAAGCAGTTCGACCACGTCGGTACAGGCCTCGAAAGTGGAGCGAGCAAGGGTAATTTGCGGCACGCCCTCGAAGGCATCGAGTAGGGTGCGCTCGTCTATCGTAGCAAGTTCCTCTACGGCTGTTTTGCTAAACAAAATCTGCGAAGCCTGCACGGCCTTTTCGTACTCCTCTGCCCCGTGTACGCGCTCGGTTACTTCTTTGGCGAGTTCTTTTTGCAACAGCCGCTCGTGGGGCGCGGCAGCGTGTTGGGCTTCCAACGCTTCGATGTACTGACGGTCTAACAGCGTAAATACACGAATGAGTTTGGGCGCATCTTCGTCGGCAACATTGAGCCAGAACTGGTAAAACTGATAGGGCGAAGTAAGCGCAGGGTCGAGCCATACGTTGCCCTGCTCCGATTTTCCGAACTTGCTGCCATCGGCTTTGGTAACCAGCGGGCAGGTGAGCGCAAAGGCGTCGCCGCCACCCATGCGCCGGATAAGTTCGGTGCCGGAGGTAATGTTGCCCCATTGGTCGGAGCCACCCATTTGCAGGGTAACGCCTTTGTGTTGGTTGAGGTGATAAAAATCGTAGGCTTGTAGGAGTTGGTACGAAAATTCTGTGAACGAAATGCCCGTTTCAAGGCGTTTCTTTACCGAGTCTTTCGCCATCATATAGTTGACCGTCAGGTGCTTACCTACTTCGCGCAGGAAGGTAAGAAAGCTAATATCTTTGAACCAATCGTAGTTATTAACCATTTCGGCAGAGGCTTCCCCACAGTCGAAATCGAGAAATTTTTCTAGCTGCTTTTTCACGCCCTCTTGGTTGCGGCGGAGGGTTTCCTCGTCGAGCAGGTTGCGCTCGGCGGACTTGCCGGAAGGGTCGCCTACCATGCCCGTAGCGCCACCTACAAGGGCAAAGGGCTTGTGCCCTGCCACCTGCAACTGTTTGAGCAGCATGATAGTCGCAAGGTTGCCAATGTGCAGCGAGGAGGCGGTAGGGTCAAAGCCGATGTACCCTGAAACAGGGCCTTTTTGGAGCACCTCGGCAAGGCCGGGGGTGGAGTCGTGAATCATGCCCCGCCATGTGAGTTCTTCTATCAGGTTCTTTTTCATACAAAAGTTAAGCGTACTATGCGTCTGGTTTGGGGGCAAAACTAGGGAAAATACGCGTTTTAAAAACAAACTGCTCAAAGTTTGTTATACCTTTGGCGACGGTGCGTCGCACTCCTGTCTTGTTCTCTTTCGTCTTACAGACACCTCACTAAATGCCAAACGCCATGAGCGAAACCAGTGCCAAGCAAAGCGGTAACGTATTCGATATAAAAATACTCAAACGCATTTTTTCCTTTACCAAACCCTATATCGGGCAATTTTACGGCGTAGTTTTTCTGACCCTCCTCATGGCTGTGCTTACGCCCGCACGGCCCTATCTGGTGCAGATGACCATAGACCGCGACGTAGCTAGTGGCGATTTGGAAGGGCTAACCGTTATGATTCTTATTCTCATTGGGCTAAATGTCTTTCAGGCGTTGGTTATTTTTACCCACACCTACCTATCGGGCTGGCTAGGGCAGCACATCATTCGCGACATCCGCGTGCAACTCTACGAGCACATTCTGAGCCTAAAACTCCAATTTTTCGATAAAACAGCCATCGGGCGACTTGTTACTCGCACCGTTTCGGACATCGAAACGCTTGCCGAAGTGTTTACCAACGGCCTTGCTGCCATGATTGGCGATGTACTGCAACTCGTGTTTATTTTGGGAATGATGCTCTATATTGATTGGCGACTTACCCTCGTAAGTTTGGCGACTTTCCCTCTGCTTATTTTGGCTACGTATGTGTTCAAAGAAAAAATGAAGGTGGCCTTTAACGAGGTACGCGCTGCGGTGGCTAACCTCAATACTTTCGTGCAGGAGCACATTACGGGCATGAGTGTCGTGCAGATTTTCAACAGTGAGCAACGAGAGTTTCACAAGTTTGAGAAAATCAACCAAGACCACCTACAGGCGAACCTAAAAACGGTGCTTTATTTCTCCATTTACTTCCCAGTTGCCGAGGTGATTGGCGCAACGGGCATCGGCCTGCTGATTTGGTACGGAGCAGCCGGCGTGCTACACGAAGAAACGTCCGTAGGTGCGCTCATCGCCTTTATCATGTACATCAACCTATTCTTCCGCCCCATCCGTATGATTGCCGACCGCTTCAATACCTTGCAACTTGGCATTGTTAGCTCTGACCGCATCCTGACCTTGCTCGATAACCGCGAACACATTCAGAACAAAGGCACGTTCACAACCAAAAAAATAGCGGGGGGCATCGTGTTCGACCGCGTATGGTTTGCCTACAACGAGCCGGAATATGTATTAAAAGATATTTCGTTCGAGGTAAAACACGGCGATACGCTGGCTCTCGTAGGAGCTACGGGGGCGGGGAAATCGTCGGTAATTAATCTGCTGAGTCGTTTCTATGAAATTCAAAAAGGAGAAATTCAGATACAAGACACCGACATTCGGCAGTTTGACCTCGCCAACCTTCGCAGTCATATTGGCGTAGTGTTGCAAGATGTGTTTCTCTTTTCCGATACTATTTACAACAACATTACACTCGGAAACCCTGAAATTAGCCGCGAGCAGGTGCTGAAAGCTGCCAAAGAAGTGGGAGCCGATAAGTTTATCGAAAAACTGCCCGGTGGGTTAGACTACAATGTCATGGAGCGCGGCTCGACCCTTTCGGTGGGGCAACGGCAGCTCATTTCGTTCGTACGCGTGATGGTCTATGACCCCGAAATACTGATTCTCGACGAGGCTACCTCTTCCGTGGACAGCGAGACGGAGGCACTCATTCAACAAGCTATTGAGCGGGTCATGGTGGGGCGTACGAGCATTATCATCGCCCATCGGCTGGCGACGGTACAGCGCGCTAACCAGATTATCGTCCTCGATAAAGGGGAAATTAAAGAGAAAGGTACGCACGAAGAACTGCTGCAAAAAGAGGGGTACTACGCGCACTTATACAAGGTGCAGTATAAGGAAGTAATTTCTTGAGAAAATATGATATAAAAGCAGTTTCTACAAAATACCTGCTAGTTTTTCCGACGTAATAACTTGGTTACTTTCAATCACCTCTACAGGGGAGGAAGCAATAAAATGAAACTGTTTTAGATGTTTCACTAACTCGTTAAATGTTGGCTCGGTAGCTACTAACACACTATTTAAGCCTGTTACATCCCCCTTGTCAATCTTACTTTGCACTGCGCTAGCCTCCTG
>CAYUJH010000082.1:0-8370 GCA_964444995.1 uncultured Roseobacteraceae bacterium
TTCCATGCCCCTCATCATGCTATCCCGCACGTGCGTATCGCGCAGGTACGCCGCGTCGCTGCCCGCGACCGAAAATGTGGCAATGCCCCAGCGCACCCCCCAAGGAGCTACCAAAAACAGGGCAAGCAGCAAAAACAACACCAGCAAACCGTTTGATTCTTGCCGCGAAATGCCAAAGTAAGCCGAAAGAAAGCGGTGTAGGCGGCTCATAATTGGGTTGTATTCAGAGATTCGTTCTTAGGTAGTGAGGCAAGTGGATTGGTTTACTTACTGCAAACAATGGCTAAACAAGCACCTGCGCTGGCAGATTATCTTCTTTAAACACTGCCTTTTTGAGTAAAGAAGACAACTGATTTTGGGTAATAATTTGAAAGCAGCTAGGACTTGCTATACAGATTCTTTCTTCCCTCTTACCAAACAAATATATCAAAAACCAAGTGGCTTGAGGCAGTTAGGTCTTGTAAATCAGGAAAAATTTGCGCGTGTACTATGTAGGAACTGCGCTATTGCCGTGCAAAAAATTCTTTATTAACAAGGTAGGTTCTAAGTAGGCGAGGGTCGAACGAGACCAACTCCCCGTCTTTTTCGTTGAGCAGTTTGCCATAGACGGCACGCGGGCCGGGATAGAGCCATAGTTCGCCACCCTGGTCGGGGCGTAGGTCGCGGACCGAGATTTTACAGAGGGGCGTTACCCTGCTCAGGCTGTCGCGTAGGGAAGCATTTTCAGGAAGGAAGGCACGCACTTGCAGGCCTTCGTAGAGTTGAATGTAGTTATATACGGCGGCGGAGTCGAGTACGGGCACGCCTTCTACGCGGTAAAAGGTAGAGTCGAAGGTGATTTGAACGCTGTTTTCTGCATCGCCGGTATAAGCAACTTGCAGGTACTGAAGTGTTTGCCACGAAGTACGCAGGATGCGCCGGTCGCGCCAAGAGGCTTCTTGTATGTTAAAATAGTCGGTCAACTCAAAAAATAAGCCGGGCACATACACGTAGTAGCCCTCTTGTTGTTCGTTTTTGAGCCAAATTTCGGTGCCTGCCCTGCCTATGACCATGCGCTGTTGCGGGGCATCCGAAGTAGCCGTTGTGTAGAGTTTTACTTCGTAGGACAGCGAGTCGGCCTGTAAGCGTGCGAGCTCTTCCGCGCCAATGGGGCGTTTGGCCTCCATACGTGCCAAAATACCGAGCAGAGTGTTTATTTTTCCGGGCTGCACGGCATACGTATCGTCGGCTATCCACTGTTTTTCGGCGCGTCGTAGGGTGTGCGCACCTAGTTGTAGGCTAGTAAGTTGGGAGAGTACGTCCTCGGAAAAGAAAGCCTCTACGGCCTCGCTAGTGCGCGCGCTCTTGCTTTGGGCGGGCAGCAGCAACGAGGCGACGACCGCCCCAAGCAAGACCACATTGAGGGTAAGAAGAAATACAATTCGTTTATTCATGCGAAGCAGGGGCGAATAGTCGTTGGTGTATGCAGCGTTTCTTATACAATCTTCGTATAAAGGTACGTTATTAGGATGTGTTTACCGAAGATTTGCACAAAGTCCTTATTTTTTTTAGTAAAAAAGACACCTTTCGCTTTACTTTCTTCGAAATAGGATATAAATTGTGGTGTTTTTTAACGTATGCTAAGATATGGAGCCTAAATCTCAGGGATTTCTTTCTCACCAACAACTCATAGAATACCATAATCTCATGTACAGAGATGACATTATCATGTATTACAAGGGTCCTTTCGACGAAAGTATTATCTCAAAGATGATTGCCCATGTGCGTAGTAAGTTTGGCGAGTCAAAAACCGGCCATAAGCTCTTTTCTATCTTTATGGAGCTAGCGCAAAATATCTCCTTTTATTCTGCCGAAAAGAACATTTTATACGATAGCCCCGCAACGGGCGTAGGCATGATGATTATCCAAGAGCAGGAAGCCTCGTACACCCTTGCTACAAGTAATATGGTAGATGCCAGCAAAGTAGATGCGTTGGTAGATAGGTTGGAAGAAATACAGTCGCTCGATGCCGACGGGCTGCGCGACCTGAAAAAGAGACTCCGCACGCAGTCTATCGAAGAAGGCAAGACGCGCGGCGGGAACATCGGGCTTGTACAAGCTGCGCTCAAAGCAGACTATCCCCTATCGTTCGAGGCCAACAAAATAAGTGAAGAAGAGTCTTTACTTACTATCTTTGCCACCGTAAAAAAATAACGTTTCAATTATGACACTACAAAACCTTGAAATACAGGAAGAAAGCGGCACTTTTTTCACACCGGCGGTAAGTTTTAACGCCCAAACTGGCGTTTGCTCTGTTAAAGGAGAGTCTTATTTAGAAGATACGTTTAGCTTCTACAATCATCTGCGCAACTGGGTGGTGGAATACTTTGATGCAGGCAAAACTAGCTTGGAGCTAAGTTTTAAGATGCACTATTTCAACACAAGTTCTTCGAGAGCAATTCTCGACCTGCTCAAAAAACTTAAAGAATACGAGGAGCAAGGGAAAAAGATTACGGTAAAATGGTTTTATCCCGAACCCGACGACATAGAAATGCATATGGAGGGCGAAGACTTTGAGTCCGACTCGCGCCTTACTTTTGAGTTCATCGCCTACCCGGTAGATACCGAAGAGTAAGCACTATCTCCCTTAAAATAGTTTACATGGCTCTACAAAGCCACTCTTAGCGCGCACTCGTAGGATGAGGACGCGCTTTTCCTGTTTACCAATCAAGTGTGCCTTCTGAAAAAAGCGCTAGCTCTTTCGAAACAAGACCACACGCCGCCCTGTCTGACCGTGCTAGCCGTTGCGCAGCACGTTTTCTACTGAGCAGTTTCTTTATACTCCACCTCTTTTACGCTCAATATTTCTTTTACCTCCTGCTCTTCGGCGTAGGTAATGTTGCCGTCTATTTTCAATAAGGTAGGCTTTTCAAAGAAAAGCGTTGTTAAACCTTCCACAAGATTTCCCGTGTCTTTCCCATTTATGCGGTAAAACAACTCGCCGTTGCGTCGTTTTTTTACCTCGATGAGATTGTAGAGAACTTCCTCGGCAACTACCACAGCCGTATCTTGGAGGAGTGTCTCTTCGTGTTCGGTAGGTGGGGCTGCCTGCAAGGTATCGGGGCGCATAGCCTCTTCAATGCGCTTTTGCCGCACACTATCGGGCATAGTACGCGCTAGGCTATCGGTGGCCGTGCCCGTTTGCGCGGAGGAGTCTGCCGAAGACGACGTGCTACTGCTTGGCGTATCGCCGCTTGGCTGCATACCCTGAAACTTACTGATTCCCCAGTAGTCGTTCCAGAACAAAAGTAGCAGGATGATAATGCCGAAAAATACAGTAAGACGGATTCTGCGTCGTAAGTTCATGGTATTCTTTGTTCAAAAGGATAAAAACCTAAATTCGAGTAAAACACTTTTCTAAAACTGCCCTCATTGTGCTGCACATGCCGGTACACGCGCTCGGTGGTGCTGCCGGTAGCTTGGATGACCCCACGCATAGCCGCGCTGCCGTGCCCAAAGGTAAACAAGACTACCTCGCCAAGTTTGCTTTCCCCCTTTTTGCGTCCTTCGTAGAAAGCAAGCAGTGCGGTGTGCAACTCGTTGGAGAAAGCCTCTACGAGCGAGGGCGCGAAGGTGCCCGTAGCTTCGTCGAAGGTGGTGAGGGCGATTTGGGTGGGTTGCCGGTCAATCCAAACGCGGTTGCTGTCGTCGAGATAGACGCTAATTGTGGTGGAGTAGGCGTTCAACTCCCCCAGTATATATACCTGCTCGATAAACGAAGCCGAGGGAGTAAGCTCCATCTGCTCGAGCCGCTGCGCGAAGTTGTCGTAGTCGAGCTGAGCGACCTCGCCGCTTTGGGTGCGTGCTTGTAGGCTGCTTTTACTTTCTGTGAAAAATAAACGCATTTTTTCTTCAATTTGCCCGAGCGTTTCGTCGAGCAGTATTTTTTGTGCGCTCAGTTCTTGTTCGTAGCGCAGAGCGCGTATCTGCGAAGAATCGAGATTTTGTTGATATTGCTCAATCTGTTGTGCCTTCGCCTCAAGTTCCATGCGCAGTAGGCTGTTATCGTGCTCGGTGAGTTCTACGCGGAGTTGTTGCTCGCTTGCTGTTTGCCGTGCGTTTATCATAAAAGCGAAGATAAGGATAAGGAACACATCGAGCAGGGGAGTCAGTTCTACAATGCTTTTGAGCTTCATGGGGCGTTCTTTTTTTATGTAACTTTTCCCAAAAGTACATGTCAGGGGATTTACTACCTTTGTACACAGCGGGATGTTTTATTCGTTGGGCCATCAAAAGATACGTAATTTGGAAGAAAATCAGCAAAAAATCCTTGAAAAGTTCTTGCAGCACACCGTTGGGCTGGTCGAGACCTACCTAAAACTCTTTAAGCTAGAGATGACTATCACCCTAGCGGAAGCGGTTTCTATGATTATCCTCATGCTTACGGTAGGATCTTTGCTGGCATTTACAGGCCTTTTCTTTGGGCTTTTTTTAGCCTACATGCTCAGCACGTGGCTCGAAATTGCGCTGTTGTGGGGTTTTTTGATAGTGGCAGGCCTGTATTTGGCTGGTTTCTGGCTGGTTATCGGCCTGCGCGAGCAAATTAAGCAGTTTATTTTTGCCGTCATCGAGCGGGTAATGGAGCACAAAAACGAGTAATAAGGTGGGCAAAACATACAGAGAAGAACGCGCCGAGCTACAAAAAGCCGTACTAACGCACAAAAGAGAACTACTCGCGCAGGTGAGCAGCAGTCAGCGCGTTGTGCGCAAAAGCGGGCGAAAGTTTTTAGTGGGTGTGGCAGTGATCTCTGCTGCGTTTTTGGTAGCGGGGTGGATAGCGCGGCCTCGCCACGAAGAGCCCGCCGAAACCGCACCGTTGGAAGGCGAGACGGCATCGGCACAGGCACCGACGGGGCAGGCATCCTCTTCGTCGGGGAATATATTTTTCCGAGTAATTCGGCAGGAAATCACCGCACTGCTAGTCGGGCTGCTCAAGGAGAACCTCGTGGTGTTGCTCAAAGCGCTACCCGCATTGCTAGCCAAACAGCAGGGGCAAGCCTCCACACGCTCTTCCCAAGCCGAGTCAGAACAATAAGTTTTCGAGCGATTTAATCGCTTTGAGCGGAATTTCTTTCGCATAGGCCACTTCTTTGATGGCTTGCAAGGCGGTAAGCAGTTCGGTTACCTGCTCGTTGGAAGGTTCTTCCAAAAGCAGTAAAAAATCAAAGTCGCTCAATTCGGGAAGGAAGAAGGGCTTGGCGGCAGGTGTAGTGGCATAGCTGCGATTTCGCACAAGGCGAAGGAAGCTATGTGAGAAGTTCGCCGTAAAATGCACAATGGGAAGTAGCTGCTCGGCATCGAGGAGTACCTGCACGTCTTGCTGCCTGATAAGCACAATTTCTAGCAAACGATTTAGCTCCCAAGCTAGTTTATAGGGCTTTAGCCCCGATACTACACCGACTACCTGCACATCGGGCACGAAGTCTTCCTGCATTTTCCAAGAGATTTTCATAGAGAGATTTGCCAAAAATATTGCTCAATGTTTGAAATTGATAGGCTAAACTATTTATTTGCAGCTTATTAAATTAAACTATTAGTAAGATGTCAGAAATTGCACAGAAGGTAAAAAAAATTATCACGGAAAAATTAGGCGTAGAAGAGTCAGAAGTTACACCTGAAGCGAGCTTTGCTAACGACTTGGGCGCAGATTCTCTCGATACCGTGGAACTCATCATGGAGTTTGAAAAAGAGTTCAATATCTCCATACCCGATGATCAAGCGGAAGGAATCACGACCGTAGGGCAGGCTATCTCCTACCTAGAAGAACACTCGAAGTAGTCAGAGGCGAAGGCTTATTCTACACTACTAGACCTGTTGGGAAGGTTAGGTACGCTTTGCGCCAACCCCGAGCAGGTCTTTTGTTTTGCGACTAACTTGGTCGCAGTGTGTAGGTATGCACAAACCTCACCGAGTAAAAATTTTTGAAAAAAAATCTATCCGTATAAAAACATGAAGCTGAAAAGAGTTGTGGTAACGGGTTTGGGCGCACTTACCCCTATCGGTAGTTCGGTAGCCCAGTATTGGGAAAACCTAGAAAAAGGCACGAGCGGTGCCGCGCCCATCACGTATTTCGATACCGAAAAGTACAAAACGCGTTTTGCCTGCGAGGTAAAAGGCTTTGATGCCGTCGGCTTTTTGGGGCGAAAAGATGCCCGCAAGATAGACCCCTTCACGCAGTACGCCCTCTTCGTGGCCGAGCAAGCTATCCAAGATGCCGCGCTTGACCTCGAAAAAATAGACAAGACCCGCGCAGGCGTAATATGGGGTTCGGGCATTGGCGGGCTACAAGCCTTCGAAGAAGAGATGTCGGCCTTCGCCAAAGGAGACGGCACTCCCCGCTTCAGTCCCTTCTTTATCCCCAAAATGATTGTCGATTTGAGCGCCGGACATATTTCTATCCGCTACGGCTTGGCAGGACCTAACTATGCCACCGTGTCGGCCTGCGCCTCTTCCACCAACGCCATTATTGATGCCTACAACTACATACGCTTAGGAAAAGCCGATATATTTGTTACCGGAGGCTCCGAAGCTGCCGTTACGCCCTCAGGCGTAGGCGGATTTAGCGCACTCAAAGCCCTTTCCGAGCGCAACGACTCGCCCGAAACTGCCTCGCGCCCCTTCGACAAAGACCGCGATGGCTTTGTACTAGGCGAAGGTGCGGGCGCACTCATCTTGGAAGAAATGGAGCACGCCTTGCGCCGTGGGGCAAAAATTTACGGCGAAGTAGTCGGCGGAGGCATGAGTGCCGATGCCTACCACATCACGGCCCCTCACCCCGACGGCGAAGGGATACGCCGCGTAATGCTCAATGCGCTGGAAGATAACCACATTGCTCCCGACGAAATTGACTATGTAAACGTACATGGCACCTCTACTCCTCTTGGCGACATTGGCGAGGTAAATGCCATTAAAGCCGTATTCGGCGAACACGCCCACAAACTTAATATCAGTTCGACCAAGTCTATGACCGGGCACTTGCTCGGCGCAGCGGGTGCCATCGAGGCAATAGCCTGTATCTTCGCGCTCGAAAAACAAATCATTCCCCCTACTATCAATCATTTTACCGCCGACGACGCGCTCGACAGCCGCCTGAATTGCACCTTCAATACAGCCCAAAAGCGAAGCGTTCGTACTGTATTGAGCAATACTTTTGGCTTTGGTGGGCATAATTGTTCGGTTATTTTCAGAAAATTTGAAGAGTAGTGGGTTTGCTCAAGCACGTTGCGCGGCTTTTTAGGCGCACTTCACCGCAAGAAAAAGAGCTGCAAAAGGCCTTTACGCGCATCATCGGTAAGCGACCTTTCAACCTCAAGCTATATGTCTTGGCGATGAAACACAGCTCCGTAGGGCGCGAAATGGAAGGGGTAGAAGGCGGCTTCAAAGAGTCGAACGAGCGGCTTGAGTACCTCGGCGATGCGGTATTGGGCGCAGTAGTGGCCGAGTATCTTTTCCAAAAATTCCCCTTTCGCGACGAAGGCTTTCTTACCGAAATTCGCTCGCGTATCGTTAACCGCGAGTCGCTCAACATGCTGGCTATTAAGATAGGCTTGAGCCAGCTAGTGGACTTTGAGGGCAAAAAGCGGGGGAATCAGTCGCACAAATCTATCTACGGCGATGCCATGGAAGCCTTTATCGGGGCACTTTACCTCGATATGGGCTTTCATTTCTGTCGGCGCTACATCGTACGCAATTTGCTCATGCGACACTACGACCTGAGCGAAATCGTTGACACTACCAACAACTTCAAAAGCCTTATCATCGAATGGGCGCAAAAAAATATGCGCGAAGTGGTCTTCGAACCTTCTAAGCAAGACGGCAAGAAGCACATGCGGCAGTTTAGCGTTACCCTCAAAGTGGACGGCGAGGAAATCGCCGTAGGCAAAGGGCTTAACAAAAAAAAGGCAGAGCAAGACGCCGCGCGCCGTGCGTGCGAAGTCTTGCAGATAGGATAGCAGCCGGCTTAGCTTTGCGGAGTTTCCTCCGCGCTGCTGAGTTGCTGGTCGTACAGCTCCTTGTACATGCCGTTTTGTGCCAATAGGGTATCGTGCGTGCCTGTTTCAACGATGCGCCCTTGGTCGAATACCACAATCTTATCGGCCAATTTTACCGACGAAATGCGGTGCGAAATGATGATAGACGTGCGTTTTGCCATGATTTTTTTCAGGCTGTTAAGAATCGCATTTTCTGTTTTTGTATCTACGGCCGACAGGCTGTCGTCGAGGATAAGAATGGCAGGCTTGCGAATAAGCGCACGGGCAATGGACGTGCGCTGCTTTTGCCCTCCTGAAAGCGTTACGCCTCGTTCGCCAAGCATGGTTTCAAATCCTTTTT
>CAYUJH010000083.1:0-8211 GCA_964444995.1 uncultured Roseobacteraceae bacterium
TTAGAACCCAGCCAACTTACCGCAGCGCAGTGGAAATTCCTACGGATGCGCCCCAGCAATTTCCCCACCGTGCGCCTCGCCCAACTCGCCGCCTTAGTGGTGCAGGAGCGTTTTTTCTTCGCGCACCTGCTCGAGGAGCACGACCTGCAAAAACTCCGCACCTTCCTGACCGCCCCTCTTTCGCCCTACTGGCAGCAGCACTATTTCCCCGAAAAACCCGCTAGCCGAAAGATAGGCACATTAGGCAAGGATAGCTTGAGCACCTTGCTTATCAACACCGTGGCAGTACTGCGCATGGCCGTGGGGATACAGCGGCAAAACGAAAGCCTGCAACAAAGTGCCGTACAGCTTTTGGAACAACTCCCCCCGGAAGACAACCGCTACACGCGCCTTTGGAAACAGGCCGGCGGACAAGTCCCTACTGCCTTCGATGCGCAGGCCGCGCTTGAACTCACGCAGGGCTACTGCGAAAAAAAACGCTGCCTTGCCTGCCAAATTGGTGCGTATGTGCTCAAAGGTGCGCACACCTAAAAATAGTGGAATTGGCCCAAATTATTTTGTCGGAACTCTCCTTTGTGCTACCTTCATAGCCTGTAAGTCCTTTCAAACGAAGAAGGAGCGCGTTTTTTTGTACTAAAAATCAATACATTACGACCAATCATTTACCTCTCGCATGAAAAAAATAGCATTACACTGGCAAATTATCATCGGCATGGTGCTGGGGCTAGTCGTCGGGCTGGCACTTAGCCTAACGGGCAACGCGCAGTTTTCCAACGAGTTCATCAAGCCATTTGGCACTATTTTCATCAACCTGCTCAAGCTCATCGCCGTACCGCTCGTGCTCGCCTCGCTCATCAAAGGCATCACGAGCCTGACCGACATCTCGCGGCTTTCCTCGATGGGTGGGCGCACGCTGGGCATCTACATTTTTACGACGGTCTTCGCCGTAACGCTTGGGCTGGTGCTCGTCAATATATTTGCGCCGGGCAGTGGCTTTTCCGAAGAAACCCGCGAAGCGTTTAGCCAGCAATTTTCCGCCGATGCCGCGCAGCGCACCCAAGTCGCCCTAGCCGTACAAGAGCAGGGAGCCTTGCAACCGCTGGTAGATATGTTTTCGAGCAATATTTTCCTCTCGATGACCGACAACCGAAACATGTTGCAGGTCATTGTGTTCGCCCTCTTTTTCGGGATAGCGATGGTGATGATTGACCAGAAAGTGGCCGCACCAGTAAAAGCCCTGTTCGATGGCTTCAACGACATTATCATCCAGATGGTCAACCTCATTATGAGGGGTGCGCCCTTTGGCGTATTTGCGCTGTTGGCCAGCCTCATCGCCGATTTCGCCGGCGACGACCCCGCCAAGGCCGGCGAGTTACTTGGCACACTTGGGTATTATTCGCTGATTGTACTACTAGGACTAGGCCTTATGACCTTCGGTTTTTACCCACTCTTGCTCAAAGTGTTCATGCGCTACCCGTACGGGCGATTTTTTAGCGGCATTGGGCCGGCGCAGATGATGGCGTTCTCCACAAGTTCGAGCGCGGCAACGCTGCCAGTAACGATGGACCGCGTAACGCGCTTCTTGGGAGTATCGAAGGAAACGACCAGCTTTGTACTGCCCCTCGGCGCGACGGTTAACATGGATGGCACGAGTTTGTACCAAGGCGTGGCGGCCGTATTTATTGCGCAGGCCTACGGGCTAGACCTCAGCATTGGGCAGCAACTCGGCATTGTGGTAACGGCAACGCTCGCGTCTATCGGTGCGGCGGCTGTACCCGGTGCGGGCATTATTATGCTCATCATCGTGCTCGAACAGGCAGGGCTACCAGTAGAAGGCATCGCGCTCATTCTCGCCCCCGACCGCCTGCTCGATATGTGCCGCACCATCACCAACGTTACCGGTGATGCCGCCGTGTGTCTTATCGTAGATCATGCCGATAAACAACGAACACAGGCACTGCATACCGCCGAGTAGCACATAAATCTTAAAAGAAGCAAAGATGTTGAACAAATTATATAAAAGGTTACACAAGTTGATTTTTTTTTGAAACAAACTGAATTTATTTTGGTTGCCACAAGTTTTTCTAATAACTTAGAAGAGAATTTCTTTACCTCTTAAAAATCACTCCGTTATGGTAAAATTTACCCAACCTCGCTGCGATACGTGCAACTCGCGCGAGAACTGTTTGTTTAACGTTTGCACACACGAACAGCTCGAAGACATCAATGCAACCAAAAGTTGTAACTCCTATAAAAAAGGACAGACCATCTTCCAAGAGGGAGCTTTGCCACTTGGCGTATATTGCATCAACAGAGGAATGGCGAAAGTTGCCAAATTGGGCAGCAATGGCAAAGAGCAAATCCTGCGCATTGCCAAACCCGGCGACTTCTTGGGCTACCGCTCGCTGCTCGGCGACTCGCGCTACCGGGCGTCGGCTGTTGCGCTAGAAGATGCCTCTATCTGCCTGATTCCCAAAGCCGACTTTATGCTGTTGCTCAAAGAAAACGCACGTTTTTACGACGGCATGATGAAGGTGCTTTGCGACGTAATTGAAACGGCGGAAACCAAAATCACCGACATCGCCTACAAGCCAGTGCGCGGGCGCATTGCCGAAGCACTCATCCTGCTCGACAAAGCCTTTGAAGACCGCGAACAAATCACACTTACCCGCGAAGACCTCGCCGGTTTTGTGGGTACGGTCAAAGAAACCGCTATCCGCATCATTTCCGAGTTTAAAAACGAAAAACTCATCGAAATAGACAAGCGCAGTATCAAGGTCATTAATCCCGAAGGCCTCATGCGCATCAGCAACCTATACGACTAGACACGCAGCAGATACCTGCACAAAATCGCTCCAACCCACACTACGTATTCTTCTTACGCTGTACAAAAGCCCCACTCATGCGCTTCGTTGCATTTGTGGGGCTTTTGCGTGTACGAATGCCCTGAAAAATGCAGCAAGAAAATAGGGCGAAAATTTAAAAGTTGTTATACTAATTAAATTTATTCTCAAAAAGTTGTCAGAACAATTTTTAAATAGTATAATTGCCCTTGTAAAACCTTTACCAGTAAGCAACAACATACATAGGAAGGGGGTCGGTGGAGCGCGCATACTTCGTCGCCCCTTTTTTGTTGGCTTAAAGCGCAGAAGTGAAAATTGGTTTACATCCAAAACGAAGTACGCTAAGAAAGATAGGTTTTATACATCCTTACAAATCGGGAAATTCAAATTAAGAACACCCCTGAATCGCATACATCTTGGACTCAAAACACACGCACGACACCCATGAATAAAGTAGTTGAAAATGCAACCGCAGGCATACAAGGCGTAACCGACGGCATGACACTCATGCTCGGTGGCTTCGGGCTGTGCGGTATTCCCGAAAACAGCATCGCCGCCCTCGTGCAGGCAGGGGTAACAGGCCTGACCTGCATCTCGAACAACGCCGGCGTGGACGATTTCGGCATAGGGCTGATGCTGCAGCGCCGCCAAGTCCGCAAGATGATTTCTTCGTATGTAGGCGAAAATGCCGAGTTTGAGCGGCAGTTGCTCAGTGGCGAACTCGAAGTAGAACTCATTCCGCAAGGCTCGTTGGCAGAACGCTGCCGCGCAGGGGGCGCAGGCATCCCCGCCTTTTTTACACCGGCAGGCTACGGCACAGAAGTCGCCGAGGGGAAAGAAGTCCGCGAGTTTGCTGGCAAGATGTACCTGCTCGAAAGTGCCCTCATTGCCGACTTTGCCTTCGTAAAAGCATGGAAAGGCGATACAGCCGGCAACCTTATCTTCAAAGCAACGGCGCGCAACTTCAACCCCATGATGGCGATGGCGGGCAAAATCACCGTTGCCGAAGTGGAAGAGCTGGTGCCCGCCGGCGAACTCGACCCGAACTTTATACACACCCCCGGCGTGTTTGTGCAGCGCATTTTCCAAGGCACCGGCTACGAAAAGCGCATCGAAAAACGCACCGTACGCAGCTAATTTGTGCTATTTTTAGCTCTTTTACCTTCTTTTTTGTACGTAAATTCCTAAAAATAATGGCTTTAGATAAATTTGGTATCGCCAAACGCATTGCGCAAGAACTGCAAGACGGCTTTTATGTAAACCTCGGCATCGGCATCCCGACGCTGGTGGCCAACTACATTCCGGCGGGTATTCACGTAACCTTGCAATCGGAAAACGGGCTGCTGGGCATGGGACCGTTCCCCACCGACGCCGAAGTAGATGCCGACATGATTAATGCCGGCAAGGAAACGATTACTACCCTGCCCGGCTCGTCTATTTTCGACTCGGCGACGAGTTTCGCCATGATTCGCGGCGGGCATATTGACCTGACCGTGCTCGGTGCCATGGAAGTCTCCGATACGGGCGACATTGCCAACTGGAAGATTCCGGGCAAGATGGTCAAAGGCATGGGCGGGGCGATGGATTTGGTCGCTTCGGCGCAGAACATCATCGTCGCGATGATGCACACCAACAAGGCTGGCGAGTCGAAACTTTTGCCGCAGTGTACGCTGCCTATCACCGGCCTTGGCTGTGTGAAGAAAGTAGTTACCGAACTCGCCGTGCTCGATATTACCGAGCGGGGCTTCGTGCTGCTCGAACGTGCGCCGGGCGTGAGCGTCGAGCACATTCAGCAAGCAACAGCCGGCCGGTTGGTCGTAGAGGGCGATATTCCTGAGATGACCCTGTAAACGTCGCCGCTAGGCATAAAAAAATACAGACGATTTTTTCCTTTTTGTAAAACGTCGTCTATTTTTTTCGTAAATTAATACGCACAACAACTATTAATAAAACAAGATAAAAAGAACAATGAGTTTCTATCATACTTTAGGCAAAATCCCGCAGAAGCGGCATACAACCTTCCAAAAGCCCGACGGCGGGTACTACTACGAGCAACTCTTTGGCACAGAGGGCTTTTCGGGCGTTTCGTCGTTGCTCTATCACATCTACCGCCCCACGATGGTGAAGGAAGTGCTGGAGGCCGTGAACGTTCGCCCCAAAATAGCCGTAGAAGATAACATGACCTCGCGCAAGCTCGTTACCTTCAACGTGCCGCCCAAAGACGATTTCATGGAAAGCCGCACCTTGCTGATGGTCAACAGCGACGTGCACATTGGCGTAGCCGCGCCGCGCCAGTCGATGACCGACTATTTCTACAAAAATGCTGAAGCCGACGAGCTACTCTTTATCCACAAAGGCAGCGGTACGCTCAGAACGCTCTTGGGTAACATCCCGTTCGAGTACGGCGACTACCTGCTCATCCCACGGGGCATGATTTACCAAATTGAGTTCGACACGACCGAAAACCGCATTTTCTACGTCGAGTCGTTCAGCCCTATCCGTTTCCCGAAACGCTACCAAAACCGGTTTGGGCAGTTACTAGAGCATTCGCCCTTCTGCGAGCGCGACCTGAAAGTGCCTAGCAATCTCGAAACACACGACGAGCAAGGTGATTTTCTTATCAAAATACGCAAGCAGGGGCTGCTGCATCAGTTGGTCTATGCCTCGCACCCCTTCGACGTGGTCGGCTGGGACGGCTACAACTACCCCTTCGGCTTCTCGATTCACAACTTTGAACCCATTACGGGGCGCGTACACCAGCCACCCCCCGTGCACCAAACGTTCGAGGCGCATAACTTCGTGGTCTGCTCGTTCTGCCCCCGCCTGTACGACTACCACCCGCAAGCCGTACCTGCCCCCTACAACCACAGCAACATCGACTCCGACGAAGTCCTCTACTACGTGGACGGCGATTTTATGAGCCGCAACGATATAGGCCCGGGCTACATTAGCCTGCACCCCGGCGGCATCCCGCACGGCCCGCACCCCGGTGCTATGGAGCGCAGCTTGGGCAAAACCGTTACCGAAGAGTTGGCTGTTATGGTGGACCCGTTCCGCCCGCTAAAACTCACCGAAGACGCACTCAAGATTGACGACGGAAAGTATTACCGCTCGTGGTTGGAGTAACCGCTGCGTTTCTTTTTGTTTCATGTTATTAAATACTATATTTTTTTCATTATTCATCCGAAAACACACAACATATATGGAAACGAACACAGCTTTTGAGACCCAGACCAAGAAAATTTTTGAGCACGCGCAAGACTTTCTCCCCATTAACGGTACCGACTATTTGGAACTGTACGTGGGGAACTGCCGCCAAGCAGCGCACTATTACCAAACGGCGTTCGGCTTTCAGCCCCTTGCGATGGCAGGGCTGGAAACTGGCCTGAAAGACCGGCAGTCGTACGTACTTCGGCAAGGGAAAATTACCCTTGTGCTGACCACCCCCCTTAGAAAGGGCACAGACATCGGCCGCCACATCGACGAAAAAGGCGACGGCGTGAAAATAGTTGCCCTCTGGGTAGACGATGCGACGTACTCGTTCAACGAAACCGTAAAACGCGGCGCAAAGCCCTTTATGCCTCCTACTACACAAACCGACGCGCACGGCGAGGTGGTCGTTTCGGGCATTCACACCTACGGCGAAACAATACACTTGTTTGTAGAGCGAAAGAACTACAAGGGCGTATTTTTGCCCGGCTTCGTGGCGTGGAATCCTGCGTACCAGCCCGAAGAAGTGGGCTTGCAGTACGTGGACCACATGGTGGGCAATGTTGGCTGGAACGAGATGAACGAATGGGTGAATTTCTACGCCAACGTAATGGGCTTTACGCAGCTCGTTTCGTTCGACGACAAGGACATTTCGACCGAATATACCGCCCTAATGAGCAAGGTAATGAGCAACGGCAACGGGCGCATCAAGTTCCCAATTAACGAGCCTGCCGAGGGCATGAAAAAGTCGCAGGTAGAAGAGTACCTCGATTTTTACAATGGCGCAGGCATACAACACATTGCCGTTGCTACCAACAACATTTTGGAAACGGTAACCGCTTTGCGCGACCGGGGCGTGGAATTTTTGCGCGTGCCCGCTTCGTATTACGATACCCTGCTCGACCGCGTCGGGGAAATTGACGAGGATTTGCTGCCGCTCAAAGAGTTAGGCATTTTGGTGGACCGCGACGACGAGGGCTACCTGCTGCAAATTTTCACCAAGCCCGTAGAGCCGCGTCCCACGATGTTCTTCGAGATTATTCAGCGCAAAGGTGCCAAATCGTTCGGAAAGGGCAACTTCAAAGCCTTGTTCGAGGCGATTGAGCGCGAACAAGCCGAGCGCGGCACGCTTTAATCTACCCGAAACCTCATTTTCTCCTTATTATTCATTTCATATTCAACATGCTAAAAAGAGGCCTTCGTTTGAAGGTCTTTTTTTATACGCTTTATACTCGAAAATTATGAAAATAATTATCCCCCGATGCGTATCGGGAGTTGCCCGAGCGCCTCTCTCCTGCCCTGCAAATGCTCTACGGCGGCTTGCGCGAGTTCGGGCAAAGGTTGGTAGGCAAGCACCACTTGCTTGCACAAGGCATAGGGCAACAAAGGAAGTGCGTAAGGATTGCCAAACACGTACAACAACACCTCTTTCTGGTGCGCCAATACTTGCAGAAATTCGCGGGCGAAGGCTGGTAGCCCAAACTGCTGCGGTGGCTTCATGGAAGGTACGTACAGGGCAACAACAACCTGCTCAAAATGAGCTATTTTTGCTTTTAAATCCGAAATTTCACTTTCTTTCAACAACGAAAAACGGGGCGTATTTACCGCCGTCCACTCCGTCTGTTCGGCAGGTTTTAGCAGGGTAACGAGTGCGGCTTCTTGGGGTTTCCACGCGCTGTGGGTGTCGCCGCGTAGGGCGGTGAGTGCCTTTTGGGCGAGTTGCTTGCGCAGGGGTGCATGTGTATGTGGCGTTACGAGCGTAGGCAAGGCATTTGGGGCAAATACACTTGCTTTTTCTTTCAACGCCCATACGCGCTCGAAGTGCGTGTCGAGTGCCGTCTCGTCGAGGTGCGCGTCTAAGAACGAAATGGCTTCGGGGATGTCGCTAGAGAAGGAGAGCAGGTCGTTACCTGCCGCGAGTGCCTTGGCCTCTAACACACCGGGCTGCCCCCCGCTCCACTGCGCGAGGGCGTGCATATTGAGCGCATCGGTCATTACAGCGCCTTGGTAGCCGAGTTCGTCGCGCAGCAGCCCTTGCAGGAGCGCGGGCGAGAGCGAGGCGGGCAGCAAGTCGGCAGAGAAGGCGGGGACGGCGAGGTGCCCGCTCATCAGGCAGTCGGCTTCGTGGAGCAGGGCGCGGAAGGGCGCGAGTTCGTTT
>CAYUJH010000084.1:0-8172 GCA_964444995.1 uncultured Roseobacteraceae bacterium
ATTCCTTCGGGCATCACCGAAGTAGAAAAACGCGCTGTGCGCGACTCCGCCGAGCACGCCGGCGCCAAGGAGGTCTATATGATTCCCGAACCCATCGCCGCCGCTATTGGTATCGGTATTGATATTGAGCAGCCTATTGGTTCTATGATTGTAGATATTGGTGGAGGTACTACTGAAATCGCCGTAATTGCCCTTTCGGGCATCGTGTGCGACCAGTCGGTTCGTACCGCCGGCGACGTGTTCAATCGAGATATTCTCGACTACATGCGCCGCCAGCACAATCTGCTCATCGGCGAGCGTTCGGCCGAAAAAATCAAAATAGAAGTAGGCGCGGCGATTTCCGAACTTGACAACCCGCCAGACGATTACGAAATTCGGGGACGCGACCTAATGACGGGGATTCCTAAAATTATCAAGGTCTCTTATACCGAAATTGCTTTTGCCATCGATAAATCCATCTCCAAAATCGAAGAAGCGGTTTTAAAAGCGCTTGAAGTCTCTCCGCCCGAACTTTCCGCCGATATTTACGACAACGGCATTCACCTGACCGGCGGAGGTGCCTTGTTGCGCGGCCTTGACAAGCGCATTGCCGTAAAAACCAAATTGCCCGTACACGTAGCCGACGAGCCGCTACGCGCCGTAGTACGCGGCACGGGTATCGCCCTAAAAAATATTGAGCAATATAAGGCAGTGTTGATGACCTAACCTGCTAACTCAGGAGACATGCAACAACTATTTTACCTGATTTACAAATACCGTGTATTTTTTACCTTTCTGTTCTTAGAGGTGGTTGCGTTATGGCTCGTTGTGAACCATAACGCCTTTCAGCGTGTGGCAGCTTTGTCGTCTTCGGGTAGGATAGTGGCGCAGATTACCACGGTAAGAAGCAGTGTAAACGATTATTTCAGCCTTAGGTCGGTCAACGACTCGTTGGCCGTGGCAAATGCACGCTTGCAAAAATCGGTAGATAGTTTGGCCACGAAAGTGCGCCAAGCCTCCCTTTCCGATTCCACCTACGAGCAATTTACCTTCATCGCAGCCCGCGTGGTAAACAACTCACTCTATCGCACCAATAACTATCTGACCATCAATAAAGGTCGTGCCGACGGCATCGAGCCGGGCATGGGGGTCATAGGGCCCAACGGTATTGTGGGGCAGGTAAAAGCCTGCTCCGATAATTTCTCCACCTTATATTCGGCTTTGCACACTCGCATCCTTGTATCGAGCGTATTAAAAAATCTTGGTGTGTTGGGCACTGCCAAATGGGCTACGAACAACCCTGAAATGGGGAGCTTACTGTATATTCCGCTCAATGTAGAGATTAGCCAAGGCGATACGATTGTAACTTCCGGGTTCAATGCCGTTTTTCCTGAGGGAATTACTGTGGGCACGGTGGAGAGCGTCGTAGAGGGTACCTCCGAGAGCTTTACCGACGTACAGTTTCGGTATGCTACCAATTTTCGTAACCTTGCCTATGTCTATGTAGTCCGCAACAACAAAAAAGCGGAGCGCGACGAACTCGAAGAGCGTACAACACAAGACTAGCCCATTATTTAGTGCTTTTGCCCATGAACAACCGAAGTATCTTTATCCTTTTCTCCTCGTTTACCGTCTATTTGTTCGCGCAGCTTATTCTGTTGCGCAACGTTGTGCTCTTTCAACAGGCTTTTTGCTTTTTGTACGTAGCAGCTCTTTTACTTGTGCCGTTCAACGTAGGGAAAATAATGCAGATGCTCTTAGGCTTCGCGCTCGGCCTAACCGTTGACCTATTCTACGATACCCTTGGCATACACGCTTTCGCTACGGTGCTCCTTGCGTATCTGCGCGGCAGCGTACTCGATAACCTTGAGCCAACTACCGGCTACGAAACCGGCGGCCGTCCTTTACTGCCGCACATGGGACTTTCTTGGTTTGCTACCTTTACTGTACCCCTAATTTTCGTGCATCACTTTGCCGTATTTCTCTTGGAATTTAGTGAGTTAGCACTTTTTGGGCGCGTGGTAGTCCGTGCGATTGCCAGTACCCTTTTTACCTTTACCGCCTTGCTCATCACGCAGATATTGTTCTACAAACGCTCCCGTAGAAGGTAAATACCCAGCAAAGACATTGATTTTTTTTGAAAAAATATAGGTACGTACATCCCTTACGTAGTGCGGCTCTTTCTTTGGCGTAGAATCAAACCAAGAAACGCTATGCTACATCCAACATTTGCCCCGTTCGCTGCACTCGTTTTCAGACAGTTGCCCGAATCTGTTCGCCGCACTATACGCCCGGCGCATGTGCATTTTTTGTTGCGCGTAAAAACGCGTTTTATGGAAAAACTCACATATACCGATAAATGCCTGCTAACTGAAAACGACTTGGTAGGATTGCTCTACGAGCAACTTTATTGGCGCACAGGTTTTACCCTTGGCAATATTGCTGCAATTTTAAAGGCAGAAGACGCATCGTACGGTCTACTTTTGGAGCAGCAGGAAGAGTGGGAAAAACAATACGCGGGGTACGAGACCGCCGCGTAATATGTGTACCGTGAAAAAATAGTTTAGTGGGTCGCCAACGCATGTGTAACGGATACGTTACGATAGGCTTCGTTTTACCTCTCTTTGCTCAAAGGCTTCTATGACATCGCCCACGCGCAGGTCGTTATAGCTTCTGATGCTGATGCCGCAGTCGAAGCCTTGGCGGACTTCGCTTACGTCGTCTTTAAAACGCTTCAGCGCGTTGATTTCGCCACCCGACTCGCCGCCGTACACCACGATACCGTCGCGCACTACGCGAATGTTGGCATTGCGTTTAATGTAACCGTCTAGTACGCGGCAACCGGCAATTACACCCACTTTGCTGATTTTGAAGGTTTCACGCACTTCGGCGTTGCCTACTACGATTTCCTCAATATCAGGCGCAAGCATACCTTCCATCGCTGCTTTTACGTCGTTGATAGCATCGTAAATAACAGAGTAAAGACGAGTTTCTATATTTTCTTTTTCGGCAAGCCTACGCGCCGAAGCCGTAGGGCGTACTTGGAAGCCAATCACGATAGCGTCGGAGGCACTTGCCAACAGAATATCGCCTTCCGATACCGCGCCAACTGCTTTGTGAATGATATTGATTTCGATTTCTTCGGTAGAAAGACGCAACAACGAGTCGGTGAGTGCTTCCACAGAACCGTCCACGTCGCCTTTGATGATAATATTGAGTTGTTGGAAATTACCAATTTCAATGCGCTTACCTATATCTTTCAAGGTAGTGCGTTTGGTGGCGCGCATACTCTGCTCGCGAAGAATTTGCTGACGTTTTACGGCAATTTCTTTTACCTCGCGCTCAGAGTCGAGTACGTTGAACTTGTCGCCGGCCTGCGGGGCACCATTCAAACCAAGCACCTGAACTGGTGTAGAAGGGCCTGCAACATCCATTTTTTGTCCTCGGTGGTCGGTCATGGCTTTCACCCTTCCGTAGTGAGGGCCTGCCAACATCATGTCGCCTACCTTTAGTGTGCCCGATTGAACCAAGATTGTGGTAACATATCCGCGCCCTTTATCGAGCGAGGCTTCTATAACCGTACCCACTGCGTTTTTATTTGCATTGGCTTTTAGTTCGAGCAATTCCGATTCGAGGATGACCCCTTCGAGTAGTTCTTCGATGCCAAGCCCCATTTTCGCAGAAATTTCGTACGATTGGTATTTGCCCCCCCACTCTTCTACTAAGATATTTAGGTTAGAAAGTTCTTCTTTGATTTTTTGCGGGTTGGCATTTGCCTTATCGACCTTATTGATGGCAATTACAATAGGCACACCGGCGACCTGTGCGTGGTTAATGGCCTCAATGGTTTGCGGCATGATGCTATCGTCGGCAGCAATTACGATGATGACCACGTCGGTAACTTTCGCACCCCGTGCACGCATGGCGGTAAAGGCTTCGTGGCCAGGCGTATCCAAAAATACGATGCGATGCCCACTTTTTGTGTGTACGCTATATGCGCCAATGTGCTGAGTGATACCCCCTGCTTCGCCTTCAGCTACGCGGGCGTTTCGCACGTAGTCGAGCAAAGACGTTTTACCGTGGTCCACGTGCCCCATAATGGTAACGATGGGTGCGCGAGGCTCTTTATCTTCGTCTGCATCTTCTTCATCGAGTACTACCTTTGCTTCTTCTTCGGCAGAGGTAAACTCAACGCTATAGCCAAACTCATCGGCAATAATGGTGATGGTATCGGCATCTAGGCGTTGATTGATGGAAACGAACATACCCATTGCAAGACATTTAGAGATTACCTCGTTTACGCTCACATCCATCATCGTTGCAAACTCATTGGCAGCGATAAATTCTGTAAGGCGGAGTACTGTGGCTTCCTCTTGTTCTTGCATAAGCTCGCGTTCGCGCGCTGCAAGGTTGGCAGAACGCTTCTCCTTACGGTACTGACGCTTGTTCTGCGTTTTCGTATCGCGGTTGCCTACGCTTAGTTTCGCTTTTGTCTTTTTGAATGCTGCCTCTACCTCCTTCTGAGAAACCTCTTCTTTTTTCGGCTTTTTCTTTTTTGCCGCGTTTAGCGAAGGACTCTGACTTTTTTCGCTTGGCTGCGCAGCCTTGCCGGCGTTATCTTGGTCGTACAGCGTGCTTTTGTTGGTACGCTCGCGCTTTACGCGTTTTCGTTTTGCCTTTTTGTCTTTGGCTTCGTCGGAAGAGGAAACATGCTTGCCTTTCTTTTTAGGGTCGGGGAGAGCAATTTTACCGACTACTTTCAGTCCTTTCAAGCGGTCGGCTTTGGCTTCTATCACATCGTCGTCGGGCGGTGCAAGCGCCACTACTGGCGGAAGTTGCCGTGTTTTTTCGCGTAGAGCCGCTTGCTCTTCTTTTACAACGCTGCTTTTCTTGACGTGCAGCTGTCTTTTCTCTGGGGGGGAGGGTAATGTAGTTTCTATAGGGGGAGTGGTTTTCTTTTGCTTATTTTCTTGTATGGGCGCAGTGGTTTTGATACTGCTTTTTTCTTCGCTTGTTTGAGGGGTGGTCTTGGGCTGCGTCGTCGCAAGTACGTCCTCTGTTTTTTCTACTGATGGCTGCTGCTCTACCTGCTGAGGCATTTCGCTGACCGGCGTAGCGGTAGGAGCTACTTGCTCGCTGACCACTTGAGCGGGAGTATCCTGTTTTTCAACAGTGGGCTGTTGTTCTACCTTTTCGGGGGTGGCCGCTTGCTCGGCTGCTGGGTGTTCTACCTCTACTGGTTTGCTAATTGGCTGAGGTACGGCTGTTGGCTCATTTTTAAGCGCAACTTGTTCGGCAGGTTCGTCTGTTTTTTTGCCCTGCTTGCGGGGCTTATCAAGGTCTATTTTGTCCACGATTTTCAGACCCGGCAGGCTTACGTGCGAAATCTTCTCTTTTTCAATATCCTTGCGGACTTTTTCGCTTTTATTTTCTTCTTGCGCCTTTCGATCGGCCGACGGGGTGGGTACAAACACGTCGGTATCGTCATCGTCTTTGCGTTTCGCCTCAGAGGCGATTACGATGTTGCTGTGCACGCTTCCGATAGTAAGCTCGGCGGCTTCTTGCTTTACGGCAATAGAGGCGGCAAATTCTTTCTCCAACAAGGCAAACTGTTCTTCTGTTATTTTCGTGTTGGGTTTAAGACCTACATCATGACCGTGCTGAGCCAAATGTTCGGAAATTGTTGCAATCCCCACATTTAGCTGCTTGGCTGCCATGCTCAGTCTTATTGTCTTGTCGTTTGCCATATATCTTTCTTCTTCTCTTTTTTGGTGAGGCTTATTTGAAAATACGTGTCATTTTGTACCTTCTCTCACGTGAAAACACTTTACTAATATGCTGCATACCGTACCAATACCGCAACATTCGTGGCAAAGATACGATATTTGGATTACAATGTTAAATTATCTTACAGATTCCTTTTTCCTTGTCTTTTTTTGAGGACTGCTCAAAGTGTTTTTCTCTTCTTTGCCATGCACATATCTTTGAAAATCAATGCTTTCGATACCTGCTCGCGCTTAATTCGTACACCCGTTTGGTATAGTGTATTAAGTGAAAAAGCACATAAAATAGTGCCCCGACGACGCTTTTTTTTAGTACGCCCTTTTTTTCTTGCCTTCGTAGAAGTGGATGAAAGAGCGGTTTACAACGCGGTTGCCCCCTGCCGTAGGGTAGTTGCCGGTGAAGTACCAGTCGCCAAGATGGTTCGGGCAGCTTTTGTGTAGGTTTTCAACCGTCTGGTAGATTACCTCCACGCGGGCTTTGATGTGCTTCTGCCGAATAATCCGTGCTACCTCGTCGGACACTTCTTCGTACGTAAACGGGGCATACAGCTCTTTTACGTGGTTCTCCATCTGGGCTACATCGAGGGTAAGCGAGTACTGACACTTTTCATAGACTTCGTCGAGCAGGTAGTCCATTTGATGATGGCGCAGCAGGTTGACCACCGCACGGAAGGCTACAAACTCATCCATGCGCGACATATCTATGCCGTAGCAGTCGGGGTAGCGAATTTGCGGGGCAGACGAGACTATGATGATGCGCTTGGGCGATAGACGGTCGAGCATGGTGATGATGCTTTTTTCGAGCGTAGTCCCGCGCACAATCGAGTCGTCTATGACCACGAGTGTGTCCGAATTTTTTTTGATGACCTCGTAGGTGGTGTCGTACACGTGGGTAACGAGTTCGTCGCGGCTGTCGTCGTTGGCAATGAAGGTGCGCAATTTTACGTCTTTGAGTACAAGTTTTTCTACACGCGGCCGAAAAGCAAGGAGTTTATCGAGCGCTTCGTTGGTGATTTTTCCTTCGGCAATGGCTTGTATGCGGCTTTCTATCAGGTAGGTTTCCAGCCCGCGAATCATCCCCAAAAAAGAGGTTTCTGCGGTATTGGGAATGTATGAAAAAACGGCATCTTCTAGGTTATTATCTATTTTTTCTAAAATTTGGGGCACAAGCCGTTCCCCGAGTTTTTTGCGCTCTTGGTAGATGATAGGGTCTGTGCCGCGCGAAAAGTAGATGCGCTCAAAACTGCACGATTTTTTGGGAAGTTTTTCAGTAAAAGGCACTTGCTGATAGTCGCCGGCTTTATCTACGAGGAGCGCACTGCCCGGCTCTATTTCCTGTATTTTATCGTATTCGATATTGAAGGCGGTTTTGATAGCGGGCTTTTCGGAGGCTACTACGACTACCTCGTCGTCGGCATAGTAGTAGGCGGGGCGGATGCCGGCAGGGTCGCGGGCTACGAACAGTGCGCCGTAGCCTGTGATGCCAGCCATGGCGTATCCGCCGTCGAAGTCTTTGCACGAGCGCCGAAGTACGCGCTGTAAGTCGAGTTTGCGCTCAAGAACTTCGGTGATTTGGTCGGCAGTACAGCCGTCTGCTTTTAGCTTTTTGGCAAAGGTGATGTTTTCCTCCTCTAGGAAATGTCCTATTTTTTCCATCACCGTTACCGTGTCAATTTTCTCTTTGGGATGTTGCCCGAGCTGGATAAGTTTTTGAAATAACTCGTCCACGTTGGTCATGTTAAAATTACCAGCTACGAGCAGGTTTCGGCTGCGCCAGTTGCTGGGGCGCAACATAGGGTGGCAGTGTTCGATGCTGTTTTTCCCGTGCGTGCCGTAGCGTAGATGTCCTAAGAAAACCTCTGCCACGCAGGGAACGTGCGTTTTCATCCACTGTGCATCGAGGTATTTTTCGGGGCGTTCGTCTTTTACTGCCGCTATTTTTTTTCCTATTTTCCCGAAGATATGCGCAATGGGCTGGGGGTCTATCGAGCGATAGCGGTCAATGTACGCCTTTCCGGGCTTCATATCGAGTTTTACCGAGGCCAAACCCGCGCCGTCTTGCCCTCTGTTGTGCTGCTTTTGCATGAGCAAGTACATTTTATTGATGCCGTAGGCGGGAGTCCCGTACTTTTCTACGTAAAACGAAAGGGGTTTGCGAAGACGAAGGACTGCCAAGCCGCACTCGTGTTTAATAGAATCGCTCATTGGAAATGGCTAAGGGGGGTTACGATAATTTATTGGTGTGAACTACAGAACGCACTTGCTAGATAAGCCCTAAGTTCGACTTGAAGAGTTTAACGGCGATGGCAAGCAAGATAATCCCGAATACTTTGCGCAATACGTTTACGCCGCTTTGCCCTAGCTTGCGCTCTAGCCAGTTCGACGATTTGAGCACGATGAACACAAAAAG
>CAYUJH010000085.1:0-8150 GCA_964444995.1 uncultured Roseobacteraceae bacterium
ATCGAGCACCTGCCTTTTAAAGACTTCCGCGTGTACCGAAAAGGAGCAAACCTGCCCGCACTCATGCAAGCCGAAGTGCCTTGCCGGTATCTTTACATTGTAGAGAAAGACGGCAAACGCGAAACGCTTGAGGAGTACCCTTCCGACCCCAGCTATGTGTTTAAGGAGATGAAAATTGCCAACGAAAAAGAGTGCGCTCCCAAAATTACCGACTACGCCCTCACCAGCGCGGAGGGCAACGACCAAACGGCTTACTCGCTCGAAGGAAAACGCCTACTGATTATCGTGCATGGCACGTCGAAGAGCAACCCAAAAGGCTTTGAAGGCATCAAGGCACTCGTTGCACAGCTCGAAGGTACGGACATAGTGCCCATGTTGCTCACTTCCGATGCCAACATAGACAACCTCCGCCACGAAGTGCAGCTCGCCGTGCCTTACTATTTCGCCGATGCAACGGTGCTGAAAACAATGGTGCGCTCCAATCCGGGGGTGTTGTACCTCGAAAAGGGTATTGTGCGCAACAAATGGCACTACAACGACGTGCCCGTTGACCTACGTAGCCTAGCGCACTAGGCAGGCTAACTTGCTGCCTGCCAACATGGCATAATGCAAATCCTATGCACCTGTATATTTGGCAGTGATAAAGGCAAGAAAATTTGTTATAAATGCCAAAAACGCCTAACTTTATAGAAATGGATAACGTTTTGATTCCAGTAAAGAATAACAAACAGACCTATTGTTCTACCTAAACCCACGTTGCTATGATTTGGATTATCATTATCGCGTTCGGCTTATTGAGCTTCATAGCGAGCCGTCGTCTAAAGAACAAGTTTAAGAAATACTCGCAAATTCCGTTGGCTTCGGGCATTAGTGGTGCGGAGGCGGCTGCCCAAATGCTTCGCGACCACCGCATCTACGACGTAGAAATTACATGCGTGCCCGGCCAACTTACCGACCACTACAACCCCGCTACCAAGCAAGTAAACCTCAGCGAAGCCGTGTTTCACGGCCGAAATGCGGCGGCAGTGGCGGTGGCTGCGCACGAAGTAGGCCACGCCGTGCAGCACGCAAGTGCATACAGCATGTTGGAGTTTCGTTCTATGATGGTGCCAGTGCAAAACATCAGCAGCACGGTACTCAACGTGATATTCTTTGCCAGCTTCTTTGCTGCTTTTGCGTTCAACGCCTTCCCATGGTCCACGGTACTGATCATTATCATTGCCTGCTATGGCATCACGACGCTGTTTAGCTTCGTTACCTTACCGGTAGAACTCGACGCGAGCCGCCGCGCTCTTGCGTGGGTGGAGTCGAACCGGGTAGTAAATGCCGAAGAGTATGCCATGTCGAAAGATGCGCTCAAATGGGCTGCCCTTACGTACATCATCGCGGCGATTGGCTCGTTGGCTATGCTGCTCTATTATGTGGTGCAGTTTATGGGCATGGACGACTAGGCGTTCTTCGCTCGGTTAAAATGTGCTTGGTTTTTGGCAAGCGATTTGCCCGAAACGTGCCTCTTTTGAAAGAGTTAACCAACCCCAAACGTTCTAGCGCATTTCGCGTTTCTGGGAGCATAAAAAAAACCGCTGTTTCGTACTTCGAAACAGCGGTTTTTTCATTTGCTTTAAAGTGTATTCAGGTACTTATTAGTCCACGTTATCGTGCAAAAACTTATTACCACCTAACAGCTCATTATCTTGGTCTACGTTGTAGCGCGAGAGGTGTTTTTCCGACGAGTGCGGCACATTATTCAGATGTACCCCCTTGCGAAGGTAGGCGGGCATTTCTTGGCGCTCCTTGAGTTCCTCGGGCGACATCTCGTTGATAGAGCGTAGCGTTTCGAGTTTTGCCTTGCGGGTTTGGTACTTGCGCTCCAGCTCGTCGAACTTATTTTCTTCAGGATGCTCGTCCACAATCTCGTAGTCGCCGTCGAGTTCAAAGACAATTTTTTCGGGCTTAGCACGCTGAATGACCGTAGAAGGCAGATCTTCTTCTACGTCTTTTCTCTCTTCTTCTTTATCGAAAAAATCGGAACGTTTGGGAGGGCTAACCACCTGTTTGCGCACTCTGCGGCTAGTTTCAAGGTCAATCACCTCCCGTTCATACTCCTTTTCGGCGTCGTCGAAGCCGGTTGCGATAATCGTTACGCTAATCGCATTACCGAGCGACTCGTCCACGGCTTGCCCGAAGATAATCTCGGCCGTATCGCCGGCGCGTTCCTGCACGAAGTCGGTGATTTCTTCCAACTCGTCCATTTGGAACTTCTCGTCGTCGCCTACCACGATGCTCAGCAAGATGTGTTTAGCACCTTGTATGTTGGTATTGTTCAACAGCGGCGAGGTAAGTGCCCCCTGTGCAGCACGGATGGCGCGGTTATCGCCATCGGCGGTAGCAGACCCCATTACAGCTGCGCCGGAGTTTTTCATTACGGTGCGCACGTCTTCAAAGTCCACATTAATTACCCCCGAAACGGTTATAATTTCGGCGATAGACTTGGCGGCTTTCAGCAATACGTCGTCGGCTTGGCTGAAGGCTTCTTTCATAGAGGCTTTCCCGAAAACTTCTTTGAGTTTTTCGTTGAGAATCACCAAGACCGTATCGCAGTATTTTTCTAGCTCGCCCACGCCTTCGTCGGCGCGTTTGCGCTTGGGTTTGCCCTCGAAGCCAAACGGACTGGTAACAATGCCAACGGTTAGGATGTCTAGCTCGCGAGCTACCTCGGCAATGACTGGGGCAGCGCCGGTGCCGGTGCCGCCGCCCATGCCTGCGGTAATGAAGAGCATCTTCGTACCGTCGCCTAGCAGTTCGCGAAGTTCCTGCTTATTTTCGATGGCGGCGTTGCGGCCTACTTCGGGGTTAGCGCCTGCGCCAAGTCCTTCGGTAAGGTTTTTACCTATCTGAATTTTGTTGGGCACGGGGCTAATGTCGAGTGCCTGTATGTCGGTGTTACATACATAAAAATCTACATCTTTGATGCCGTGGCGATACATGTGGTTCACGGCATTGCTTCCGCCGCCGCCCACGCCAATCACTTTGATAATCGACGAGGTATTGCCAGCGGAGCGAACATCGAATTCGTAATTAAAGTCTCCCATGGGATTGCAGTTAAATAGGGTAAAAAAAATTTTTAACGATTGATTTGTTAGTAGTTACTGCGGTCGTCGTAGTCGTCAATGAGCAGTTCTTTGGTTTTTCGGATAAGGGTATTGAACAAGTCGCCACCGTCGGCGCGGGATTTACTTTTTGTAGGCTGCTTGAGGGAAGCTGCGCGGTGTTCGTCGCGCTCGTCGAGGGAGCGGAAACCGGCAAGCACAAGGCCAATGGAAGTGGCGTACATCGGGTTTTTGATTTCCTCCTGCTTGCACTTTCCGAGGTGCTCGGTAGGGTAGCCGATGCGCGTATCGAGTCCGGTACGGTACTCGCAAAGCTGTTTGAGGTTTTGCAAGAGTGCGCCGCCGCCGGTCAGTACGATGCCGCCCGCCAAGCGATTGCGGTAGCCAGAGCGGTCCACTTCTACCATAATCAGGTCAATAATTTCTTCCATGCGGGCCTCGATGATGTAGGAGAGGTTGCGCATAGAAATCTCTTTGGCTGGGCGGTTGCGCAGGCCGGGGATAGAGATGACCTCGTTTTCGGACGCTTCGTTGGCAAGCGATTTGCCAAACTTAGTTTTGAGTTGCTCGGCTTGGTACTGCATTACCGAGCAGCCCTGTTTGATGTCGGCTGTGATGATGTTGCCTCCGAAGGGGATAACGGCAGTGTGCCGAATGATATGGTCGTGGAAAATGGCGATGTCGGTGGTGCCGCCGCCGATGTCCACCAAGACGATACCCGCTTCTTTTTCCTCTTCGCTCAGTACGGAGAGGCTAGAGCCGAGTTGCTCCAAAATCATGTTATCAATTTCCAGCCCTGCGCGCTCCACACATTTTTTGATGTTGCGAATCGAGTTGGTTTGGGCGGTGATGATATGAAAGTCGGCTTCGAGTTTTACGCCCGACATGCCCACAGGGTCGCGGATATTCTCCTCGTAGTCAATCGTATAGCTTTGGGGCATTACGTGTACAATCTCCGAGCCGGGTTCGGTAACGATGCGGTACATATCGCTAGTCAAGCGGTTTACATCTTCGACGGTAATCTCGTCGTCGCCGCTTTTGCGGGTGATGCTGCCGTGGTGTACCGAGCTTTTAATGTGCTTGCCGGCAATTCCGACGTTTACCACGTGGATATCAATTTTAGCAGCCTCTTCGGCTTGTTTGATAGCCGTTTCGATAGCGGCGACCGTTTTGCTGATGTTGCGCACGGTGCCTTCTTTTACGCCGTCGGACACGGCTTTTCCCACGCCCAAAATTTCGAGTTTTCCGTATTCGTTGATGGTGCCGACCACGGCGCATATCTTGGTCGTGCCGATATCAAGGCCCACGATGATTTTTTCCTGTTGCATAGCCTTATTTTTTTAAATAATTTCGGTGTAGATGCTGATTATCTGTTATTTACATACAATTTGTTGCTCGTATTGCAACTTGACCCGTTCGTAGGTATTCCATCCTTTTTTAGGGACAATTTCGTTGTAAAACGTTTTAAGTTTGCGAAGTTTCATTTCGTACCCTTCGGCTTGCCCAAACTCGATGACCTGCTTGCCGACTTGCGGATAGGCTTCGATGTTGAGTTTTTCGTCGAGGTGGAACTGCGTAAGTTGGGACTTCCAAAAACCATGCTCGTTCACATAGCGAATGAAGCTGAACAACTCCTGTGCTTGTGCCGTTGCCCTAAATGTGTCGGAAAATAAGCTATCTACCCCTACGCCGGTGAGCAGCATGACCCGTGCGGTATAGTGCTCGGAGAGCGGTAGGAGCGTGTTATTTTCTGCTAAGTAGGCCTGCTGCCCTTTGTTGGGAATTATGCGCGCCATAGGTGTATCTTGTAGCACTTCCACCACTAAGTTTCCCTTCAGGTCGCGCGCTACTTGGGCTTCGCGAATGAAGTTGATGCTTTTCAATTCAGTTTCTAGGCGGCGCAAATTCATGCTTTCCAGTTGCAAAATTCCCGGATTGTTGATGCCTATATGTTGTATAAAATCGCGAATATCTCCTTCATTGATAAAGTTGTTTTCGCGTTTATCCATGATATTGACAATGATACGGTCGGCGTGTACGCGCGGCGACTGGTAGCTAAACAGCCCGATAGAGGCAATAAGCAGCGTGGCGAGTATGCCAAAGGATTTTCGGTTGAAAAGGTGCGATGCGTTCATACGGTTGCAGGAGTTGGTAACGTTCGGTGGGCAAGTCGGAAAATTTCCGCAGCGATGTCGCGGGCGGCGTTAGGCCTGCCAAAGCGTGCAATTTGCGTGCTAAGTTCGCGCCGGCGCGTTTCGTCGGCGAGCAGTTCACGCACGGTAGCGAGCAGGTCGGTCGGTGCGTTGCGGTCGGTTACAAGGCAGGCGGCTCCTTGTTCTACAAGGGCGCGGGCGTTTTTCGTTTGGTGGTCTTCCGCCACGTAGGGCGAAGGCACCAGAATACTTGCTTTTTCGGCAAGGCAGAGTTCGGAGATAGACAACGCACCGGCGCGCGCCACCACCAAGTCGGCACAGGCGTAGGCATAGTGCATTTTTTCGATAAAGGGCACGAGTGCGAGTTTGGGGTGTGCCGGTACGCGGCTTTGTAGAGCGTCAAACGCTGCCATGCCCGTTTGCCAGATTACCTGCACGCCCTCGTCGAGCAGGGCCTGCACGCCTTTTTCCATGCACTCGTTGAACGTACGTGCGCCCAAACTGCCCCCGAATACAAGGAGGGTAGGAGCGTGTGGGCTAAAACTGTAGTGCGCTAGGGCGGCTTGCCGTAGCGGTGCAAGGTTCTGGATATCGGTACGCACCGGGTTGCCGGTGAACTTGATTTTGTCTTTCGGAAAGTAGCGTTCCATGTTCGCATAGGCTACGCAAATAGTACTTGCCTTACTGGCGAGCAATTTGTTGGTAAGCCCGGCGTATCCGTTTTGCTCTTGCAGCAGAGTAGGTACGCCTTTCCACGTTGCCATGCGCAGCAGCGGGCCGCTTGCATAGCCGCCTACGCCCACTACCACGTCGGGGCGGAAGGTATTAATGAGCTGCGCAGCTTTCCACGAGCTGTGCAGCACTTTGAAGGGGAACGAGAGGTTCTGAAGAGTGAGCCGGCGTTGCAAACCGCTAATCCAAAGTCCTTCGATGTCGTACCCTGCTTGAGGTACTTTTTGCATCTCCATACGCCCTTTTGCCCCTACAAACAGTATCGCAGCCTCGGTGTCGAGGGTGCGCACTGCGTCGGCAATCGCAATAGCCGGATAGACGTGCCCGCCGGTACCTCCTCCGCTAATCATCAGGCGAATATGTGGACGTTGAGTGCTCATGCTTCTTGGCGTTCTAGTTTTTCGGTTCTACTTACACTTAAAATCATGCCGAGGGTCATGCCGGTAAATAGCAACGACGTGCCTCCCATGCTAAGCAAGGGTAACGGCAAACCGGTAACGGGCAAAACGCCTACGACTACGCTCATGTTAACGAGTGCCTGCACGACCAAACTGAACGTTAGGCCGGCGGCAAGTAGCCCTCCGAACGCTCGCCGGGTATGCGAAGCGGTAACCATGCCTCGGTACAGCAAGACGAGAAACAGGCTAAGAATTACCAATGCACCCATCAGCCCATATTCTTCGACAATAATGGCGAAAATAAAGTCGGAGTAGGGGTGAGGCAGGAAGTTCCGTTGGATACTTTTTCCCGCGCCAGTGCCGGTGAGTCCGCCCGAAGCAAGAGCAATGTAAGCCTGCTCGGCTTGGAACGGCACGTCGGAGTCGCTCAGGTAGGTGCGCAATCGGCTCGAAACGGTTTCGCCGCGTTGCCCAAAGGTAAACGAGAACATACCGGCCAATACGCCCACCACGAGCATCATGCCCAAGTATTTTGCCGGCACGCGCCCAATAAAAAGCAAAAGCATACAGGTAGCAAATAGCAGCGTCGCGCCCGACCAGTCGGTAAGTCCAATGAGGGCGCAAATAATACCTGTCCATGTCATCATGGGTGTAATGTCGCTCTGTTCGTTGCTGATAGTCATCTGGCGTTTAGAGAGCATACTGGCGATGTTGGTAATAAGTGCCAGCCGCGCCAAGTCGGAAGGTTGGAACGAAATCCCGACGAAGGGCACACTGAGCCAACGCGATGCCTCGTTGAGGTTTGTGCCAAACTGCCACGTAATAAGCAGCAGCGGTACGGAGGCGAGCAATGCCAACCGCGAAAGGCGCGAGTAATACTGATAGGGCACTTTGTGGCACAGGTACATGGCAAAAAGGCCTACCCCCACAAGCAGGGTGTGTTTGAGCAGTACATATTCAGTCGCGCCACCGTACGAGCGATAGGCAAGGGCACTTGCTGCGCTATACACCACTAAAATACTGGCCAGCGACAGCAAAATAGCTATCGCCCAGATGACCCGGTCGCCTTCTAAGTGGTCGGTGATTTTCATAGGTTGGCTCATTAGGCGTATCTTTTTTTAGTGGAACGATGAACGAGAATATCTTGTGCCTCACAGACCTGCACCTGCAGTTCAACGGCCTGTGCAAACTGTTGCCCGGTCAGTGCGATAAGCGCGGCAGCTGGGGCGTGGGTATGCAGGGGGCTATATACAATGCTATCGCCCTTTTCTGCGAGCAGATAGGCAAGATGTGTGGCTTCATACGCATCGTTGGCGTGTTGTATGGCATAGACGAGTTCGCCTAAAGAGCGTCTGAGCGTTTCGTTGGCAGCGCCTATCGTTACAATCGCCTTCACGTGCTTGCGCACCACCTCGCAGAAGCGCGGCGAAACGTCGGGTAATGCGCCCTGCGTAATCCACACCACGTTGCCCTGTGTACTTTGTAAGGCTTCCAGCGTAGCCTCCTCGCTGCTTGCTGCCGCATCGTTGAGAAAGCGGACACCGTGCAGCGTACCTACGTCTTGCGTTCGATAGGGCAAGCCTTTGCCGTTGCGCACTACTTCGTGCAGCAATACGGCTGGTATGCGGAAATACTGCGCAGCAAGGCAAGCAGCTACTATATTGATTTGCAGAGGTTTTCCTATCAATGCTGCCGAAAGGGGCAGCGGTGCGGGCGTTATTTCTTCCAGCTCGCCGGCCGCCGTCAGGAAGGTTTGT
>CAYUJH010000086.1:0-8076 GCA_964444995.1 uncultured Roseobacteraceae bacterium
GTAAAGATAAAACCTATCAACTCGCTATTCCCAACAGCGAAGACGAACTACTGCTCGACCCCGAAATGGGCGACGTGCTACTTGATACCGACTCGTTGGCGCGCCTAACGCCATAGCCGAAAGCGGTATGTGAGGTGGTAGCCCAAGTTAAACTTACTACTACTTAGGGGGTCTGTGAAGCCGTGTCCGGGAATATCCACCACATTGAACGTAGTGTTTTGGGGGGTCTGCGTGAGCACTTGCAAGCGCGTAGTAAAATTGAAATATAAATTCCCCACCAAGCGCACTCGAATGCCCGCCGTAAGTTCTAACCACTGCGCCTGTAGGTTCTCGTCGCGCAGAAACTCAGGGCGCGTATTGTACCAATAATCGGGCAAGCCGCGATAGGCTACTTCGTGGCTGAACGCACTGAACGCATAGCGAAACCCAAAGAAAATGGCATCTTCGTCTGTTCGTTTGTGCAACATGTTATAGTCTAAACCAAAGCGTGCGTAGCTCCCTTCCGAGTCGTAAAAGGAGACAAAGCCCAAACTGCGCGACATATTGAAGTAGCCGTAGTCGGCATTGAGGAAGAACTTATTATTGATTTGCGCGTTGACGTGTCCCTCGTAGTACGTGCGCACCAACATTTTAGGATTGATGAGTGGGAACACATAATACCCTAGCTCCGGCCCTACACTCACACCAGTTACGTTATATTTTCTACCGTTCGAGGTGTAGGTTTCAATAGGCCGGGGTGCGAGTAACGCATCGCGCCGTTCTTTGCGTTTGGCCGCACGTTTTTTCTTTTTCTGGGCTTTTTTTTCGGTTTTTAGCCGCGCATCTACTTGTTTTCTTGCTTTTCGTATGCTGACCGAGTCGGAAACGAGTGCTTCGATGGCCTGCGCCCGTTTTTCTTTCGCAGCTAGTTTCGCCTGCTTTTTTTTCTGCTTTGCGTCTTTTTTTGCCTGTTTCTTATTGCTTTTTTTCGTCTTCTTACTCAGCTTTTTTTGCTTGTTCTGTTCAAGGTCGCGCAGCGTTTTTAGCACCTTCTCCCGCTTTTTATCCGACAAGGAGTCTATCTCGGCGAGGCTCTCGAGCTTAAATTTTTTGAGCACTTTTTCCGCTGGCGTACGCGGTTTGCGCTTAACAGAGTCGGCCACTGGCGCTTCTTGGGCAAAAGCGAAGGAGGACAATGCCAACAGCAAACAGAGCAAATAAGGCTTACAGAAAAATCTTAACATTGACAGAATCGATAGCAAGAACGTTGGAAAGAATAACAGTAGAATCGAAGGTGGACTTATTGAGCGAGAGCCCCCTAACGGCCTCGAAGTAGCCGCAATCGGGGCCCAGCACCACGAGCTGCGTTTCATAGTCCACAATGAGCGTGTCAAAGCGCCTGTCTTTATTGTCGAAAATCACAGAGTCGGGTGCTGTGTCGCCTTCGAGGGCTTGCACAAACACAAAACCTACGCTTGTAGCCCGAAAATCTATGGGAAGCTGAATGGCACTCAGCGTATCCATCGCATAGACATGCTGCGTGCTCGTGCCGCCGTATATCATGTAAAACACCGAGTCGAGAGGCTCTTTTGTTTCGCGGCTTAACAGCGTTACAGAAATAGAACGCGGAGGGTTAGGCGTAGGGTCGCAAGCACTGCACGCCCACGCGCTTATCATCAAAAAAGCAAGAAAAATTCCTATACTTACTCGTACCATACCGTTGTAATGTCTGAAAAAGCCCGCCAAAGGTACGCGCTATAAAAGAGGCGCGTGGCAAAACGTGTGGCTTGTCGCGTATTTTTTATTTTTTTAGGAATGATATGCCCCTAGCGCATCGAGAGGGCGTTGAACAATCGTTCCCAGTTGGAAATGCTTTTCGGCGGCAACTTCTGCCAAAATCTCCTGAAAATAATAGGCTATACTCCCCACAAAATAGCAGGTATTTTCCCGCACAGCAAGAGGTAAAAGGCTTTTTTCAAAAAAGAGGCGAAACGCATCGCGTACCAGTTGCCCCACAAAAGGGTGCGCGAGCTGCTGCTTGAGAAAGGGCGCAAAACTTGCCAAAAAGCGGCTTGGTTGCGCTTCGCGATAGACCTTTTGCAGCAGTTCTGCACGGCGGTAGGGGAAAGTTTGTTCATACGCTTGGCGCAACGCGGGGGGAAGTTCGTCGTCGAGGTAGCTTTTTACGAGCATTTTGCCCAAATAGCCGCCGCTCCCCTCGTCGCCGAGCCATATCCCGTTGCCAAGTCGCTGCCGTTTGAGGTGGCCACCTTCGCCCCAGCCAGCCCCAGCTCCTGTACCCAAAATACCTACCAGCCCCGGCTGCGTGCCGCAGGTTGCGCGCAGGGCGGCAGTCAGGTCGTCGGCTACGGCAATTGTATGCGCAGCGGGGAAGACGCTACCGAGCACCTCTCGCATAACATCCTGATTTTCAGCAGACCCACAGCCCGCACCGTAAAAAAACACGTCGGTTATTTTAGGGCGAACGAGGGGCGTACACGCTTCTTCGATTGCTTCGCGCAGAGTTAAGGGCGTATGGAAATACGGATTTAGCCCACAGGTTTCCCTGTACGTATTTTGTTGAGCGACGCGGTCGGTGAGTAGCCAGCCCGTCTTGCTCGAACCACTCTCGGCAATTAATTGGATAGCCATTGGAACGGGTCAGCGTCTTGGTGCACGGGAAATTTTTCGCGGAACGTGTCGAGTGCCTGTCGGTCGAGCGAAACGAGGGCGGTGTTTTCCTCCGTTCCCAACTGCGCAAGCGGAAGCCCTTTGAAGTCATACACCGCAGAGTGGCCGGGGAATAGCACACCGTTCCCGTCCTCCCCTACTCGGTTCACCCCCACACAGTACGCCAAGTTCTCAATGGCGCGTGCTTGCAGCAACACGTCCCATGCGTTTAGGCGTGGGGCAGGCCAATTTGCCAAAAACAGCAGTACGTCGTAAGCAAGGTTCACGTTGCGGCACCAAACGGGGAAGCGTAAATCGTAGCAAATCATGGGGCAAAGCCGCCATCCGCGCCATTCACGCACCAGTACGCCCGTACCTGCTTCGTACTTTTCGTCTTCGCCCATTGGGCGGAAAAGGTGGCGTTTGTCGTAGGTGGCATAGGTGCCGTCGGGTTCCATCCAAAGTAGGCGGTTGAAGTACCGGCCGCCCTCGCTGACCATGTAGCTGCCAAGCACTAACGCATCGTGTTGGGCTGCCTGCTGCCGCATCCACTTGAACGTGGTGAGGTTCATCGGTTCGGCGAGGCGCAGGTTGTGCATCGAAAAGCCTGTGTTGAACATTTCGGGCAGCACAATGACGTCGGGCGTGTGAGGAAACTCCCAAATTTTTTCTTCCAACATCGCCAGATTGGCTTCTTTGTTTTCCCAATGCAGGTTGGTCTGCAACAGGGCTATTTCTAGTTGGTCTTTGTTCATGCAAATAGAATAAAAAAAGGGAGTTTCGGGTACAACCTACTGTTTTACAGATTTTTAAAAGCCTCGGTTTCCAAAATGGAATCGGGGACAAAGGCTTCGTGTTGACCGGTGTGAATGACCTCGAAGTTTCGGATGTCCACGTAATCGTGAAATTCTTCGGAAGTATTGATAATTACGCCGCCTAACAAAAATATTTTTTCGCAATTAAACTCGCGAATCGCCATTTTAACTAACTGATTGATTTGCAGATTGATTTTGTAGTAGGAGAAATCGGTAATTGCTTTTTTCGGATTTTCGGAGGCTAGTATTTTCCCTTTAAACGGCATGAGCGTCCGCTCGAGGAGCACTTGCTGGTAGTCGTACTCTACATTGTGAGGCACATAGACTTCCATCCCGTTTTCTTCTTGCTGAAACCGATGCAAGGCGAGCATAAGTGCCCCGCAACTGTTGGTAAGACGTTTTTGTCCGTTGCGTCGCATCTGACCGAGCACACCCTCGTCGGTCATGCCAATGTGCGGGCCGTAGAAGATGAAGGCATCGCCACCATCGGGGACGTGGTGCGAAAAAGCGACCATGCCCGTTAAGCCCGCGTAGGGGAAGCCGCCCAGCCCTCCCATCGAAAAGGGGCGGTGCAGCACGCGCCGAAAGTCGGTGGATACGTTCACGTCGTCCGAGCAGAGGGACGTTGCAAACAGCATTTTTTTCAAGTTCGCATCGTACTCGCGGTGCAGCAGCCCCAAGTAGGTCTCCGTGATTTCCTCGCCAGTTTTGGCATTGGGATAGTGCGTTTGCACAAGTTTTTCTAGCTGTGTGTCGTTTGTAGCCATAGTTTGGAAAAAGATAAAGGGTTTACATGCTATACCAAGATTCATTTGATTTAAGGATTAACATGATTTGATTTGCTTGATTTTGAATGATTTATAAGACCATAATTTCGCAAACTTCATGCGCTTCGGTATAACAAAGGAAATAAAAATTTGAATCGGAGGTCAACAAATCGCCCATATTTATAGGTTCTTAACGCCTAGAAACGTATGCGCATCTGCCAGCGGATGTCGCTGCGTTGGCTGCCTTCTATCTGCTCGTTGCCTGTGCCTATGCGCGTGCGGTCGTTGTAGCGGAATATGGCGTATCGCACCCAAAACTCTAGCTTTTTGCTTGCCTTATAGTTGAGCAACAGATATTGCCGAATGCCCTGCCCGCTATACGGCGGAAAAGAAAACGAATAGAGCACGTCTTTTTCATAGACGTACTGCCGGTTCTGGAAATCGTCGGTATCGAACAGGGCGAGCCGGCCGCTGAGGCGCACGCGACCAAAATCGGCGTTGAGGTCTTGCAAAACGACCATGCCCTGCGTCCGTGCCATGCCCTCCATCTGGAAGTCGCTAAACTGCCAACGGGTTTGCAGCGATAGCACCTTATCGGCTATATAGCTCACATTGAACAGCAACTGCCGGCGGCTCGTGGGCACGAGGTAGTCGGTGGGGGTATCGTTGTTAGGGGCGTTGCGCTCGCGCTGCTCTTGGCGCACTTGGCCAAACATACGGATTTTTCGGGAGATTTTCCACGTAGCCCGCACCAAAGACTCCTGCCCCATAGAAGGCGCATCGGCTTGGAAACGTAGCCACGGAAACCAATACAAATCGTAGTAGGCGGCGAACTCAAACCGGCGCGAAGGCTCGTACTTTGCCCCCCAGTAAATGCCGCGCTCGTTGATATTGCCAGTAGTCTCGGCGAAGGCATCCCCATAAAACGCGTGGAAGTCGCGGGCAAAGTCCCGATACACCATAGACATCTGCACCTCGCGCGAAAAGCTCGCCACCCAGCCGCCAACCATCCCTATCCCCCCACTTTTCGACTGCGCCACCTCGCCAAAAAAGCTAAAGTTCTGTACGTTGTAGTGGGCATCTACCCCCCAATTCCAATTTTCTATCCCCCTGAAAAAGAATTGGTTATAATCGTTTTGGGCGCGAACGAACGGCTCGGTGTAGCGCGTGTAGAGGCCGGTAGCGCCTACGGTCAGTCGGCGGTTGGCACTTTGGTACTGTATGTGGTTGCCTCCGACTAGCTCACCAATCGCTCCTTTCCCGCGCAGCTCGTTTTCGGTGCGGTGCAGCCCGGTTTGTAACAAGCTGCTGGCAAAGGTCTCACGGTTTTCGAGCGTATCGGCTGCTTGTTGCAGGTTCGCATCTACGCGCCGGTACGACACAAAGGGCGATACCTCCCAGCGTCCGTATTGCAAGGTAGCAGCGACCCCTCTAAAAAAGCCACTTTCCAGCACGGAGGTATAAGGCACCGGCCCAAGCGTATTGCGCCGCACGGTGGCCGTCGTTTCCGAGCCTTTCCCCACCTGAAAGCCTGCGGCTAACAACACACTTTGTCCTACCTGCACGCGGTAGTCGCCAATCGTAAGGTGTTTGAGCCGTCCTTTGTTTTGCAAGGAAAAATGAAAAGAGAAAAAATCCATGCCGTACTGCCGTGTTTTGGGCGACCACCGAATGGCCTCGCCAGCGTCTTTTTCGAGCGTAAAACCGAGGCTAAAATCTTTGCTGTGCGCTACGCGATAACGCACATAGAGCCGGTTGGGGTCGCCAGCGTAGGGCGGAGGCGAGCCGTCGGCGCGAGGTTGGTAGCCGCGCTGTTGCTCCAAGATGCGGTCGTGGCGGATGAGCAGGTAGTGATTGTCTTCGCGCCGGATGCGCTGCCAGAGCGACACATTGTCGGACTCCAAGCCGCTCTTGATAACGTTTACGAAAGGGAGCAGTTGGCGTATCGTCTCTAAGTCAAACCCCTCAACGGCTTGCAGTTCATACACCGAAAGGAACTTACCATATTTTTCTCTGTGGGCAAAAAATTGAGCAATTTGTTTTTCGGAAAGGATATAGAGCAATCGGAGTTCTTCGGGTGTTACGCGGTTGAGGTTGAGCGGCTGCCGGTAATACTGAAAAATAGACTCGTAGAGCGATTCGTAGTCGAGGTCTTCGTCTTGCAGGGCAAACAAACGCTGCACAAACTCATCCATGTCGGCATCTTGCCGGCGGATATAGACCTGCCCGAGCATCTGATGCCCTATACCTAGCAACACCACCAAGCAAAAGCAGTGCTTCCACCCCCTATTCTTCATGGCGTTCGGGAATTTTTTGGCGCATAAGGATATAGAAAAACGATAGCTGATGAGTAAGCCCAAGGCGCGGGTGCGTGTTAAAGGCATAGTCGAACTGAATGGTTTTCCATTGCCCACCCAAGCCGAAGTATGCTTTATTGGGGAACGAAGAAAGCCCAGTGCGCACAAAAAAATGGGTGAACCACTCGTATTCTATCCCGCTGCGGAAGCTCAGCGGTTGGCTGGTTTCCTTTTCCGTTTCGAGGCGGAGGCTAAAGCGCGGCACGGGCTGATAGTGCAAACCAGCACGCACAAGGGGCGCAAGACGCTCGTCTTCAAACACCGACACACGGGGCTGATTGACGTGGTGCAACGAAGCACCAAGTCGCAGATTTTCAGTAAGTTGGGTAATCACGCCGAAGTCGATAAAGGGCAGGCCGCGCGTTTCCAGCCCCTGCGTAGCGAGTTGCATGTAGCCCACGCGTATGCCAATATCCACCCCGCTCAGGTGCGAGGCGGCACTGAACACCAGCCTTTGTTCGCTAAACAGCCGGTCGCCGAAACGGCTTACCCCTACCCCTGCCGACCACTTGGGCATCTGCCACGCAAACGAGAGCGCGGCGGTGCGAAATTCCTCCACGTCGTATCGGTTGGTGTAGGCAAGCGCGAGTTGCTTGCCCTCCACGCCGGCAAGCCCCGCCGGATTGTGAAAAGTGCTCCACGCATCGCGCAGCGTGGCGGTTACCAAGCCCATGCCGCCGGCGCGTCCTCCGAGTACTTCAGCGGTGGGCTGCGCGTGCGCGACCGCGACCGAGAGGATGGCAAGCGCAGCAACAAGCAGGGACAGTGTACGCGCCATTAGAACTCATCCACTAGTTGATAGACTTCTGTTACTAGACGTGACCTTTTTTCGCCGGCAGGCTCGTTTTTCAAAATTTTTTCTATTTCAATGACCTTGCTACTTTTTTGTATGAATTTCTCCGAATTGAGGAAGTTGCTCAGCCATTCGGTAAAGTCCGTTAGGTTACTTTGCGTATGTGTGTAGGTAAATGAATTCTTGACAAATTCTGGCGTTGTAAGATTTGTATTATGATGTATATCTAGCGGGATTATCTCTTTGTCAAAAAATTTATCGAACAGATACATATTGGCGAAAAATGTCTCAAAAGCCTTCTTTTCAGCTTCTTTTTTTCTGTTGGTTTTGAACAATATAATCGTCCACTCGAATAAAAAATCCGGATAGCCAGCATCGTCTGGAAAGTTTTTGTTGAACCAATTCATGTATCGCAGGCCGCCCGAAAAGTCGCCAAGCTGTATGTACAGCCGAGGGGGCGCGTAACGTAGCCCACCGCTATCGTCATAAAATCCGCCCCAGCGTTTTTTGTCGGCGGCAAGAGCTGCCTTTATTTTCTTGATTTTCGTTTGTATTCTTTCTTGCTGTTTCTCTGTCATGGGTTACAATATTAAGCAGTGAATAGTAGGTAGTTATTTATATGGATACCAAATAACTAAGTTATGGGTGCATTTCAAAATTACGCTTTTGGGTATTCTACCCTTCTATTCAACTGC
>CAYUJH010000087.1:0-8007 GCA_964444995.1 uncultured Roseobacteraceae bacterium
TGCCGCACGGCTGCTGCGCGTAAGTTCCCCCTTAGGCAAACAGCTCGACTCCCTTGCCGACCTTGTTACGTTTGGCTTGCTACCGGGGGTAATACTCTATAAAATGCTATCGGATAGCCACGATGCCTTCCTTGTCCCGCATCTGGCATGGATAATACCCTTAGCGGCTGCGGTTCGTTTGGCTGTATTTAACATTGATACGCGCCAAAGCGACCAATTTTTGGGCATGCCTACTCCTGCCGTGGCTCTTTTTGTGGCAAGTTTGCCGGTAAATCTTGAAAAAGGAACGTGGATAGGCGCATGGGCTGCTATGCCTACCGTGCAGCTCGGCATAGTGGTCTGTTTTGCCGCGCTGATGCTCTCGCGCCTACCTCTTTTGGCGTTCAAATTCAAGACAAACACGTGGAAGGGCAACCAACTGCGCTACATCTTTCTGGCATTACTGCCTATTTTCGTGCTATTTTTTGTGTATGCTGCTGTCCCTTTACTTATTTTTTGCTACATCGTACTTTCCCTTCTCGATAATATCTTAAAATTGCAGTCGGAAACTACAAACGAGACCCCATAACCCCCTTTTTATGAAATTTCATGCAGCGATAGACATCATGCCCCTCCCCGAACTACTCGACCCGCAGGGCAAAGCCGTGCAACTTGGCTTGCACAACCTCGGTATCGAGCAAATGACGAAGGTGCGTATAGGCAAACACATTACACTCGAAGTAGAGGCAGATAACCATGAAGCCGCGCACGCGTTGGTAGAAGAGGCTTGCAAGCGCCTGTTAGCTAATCTTATTATGGAGCGATATTCCTTTGAAATTTCGCCGGCCTAACGCACCCTATGCACCTGCTATACCGAAAGACATGAGGTTTGCGAAATTTTGGTTTCATAAATCATTCAAAATCAGGCAAACCAAAGCATGTCAATCCTTAAATCGCGTGCATCTTGGTATAAATACCAATGCAGATGAAACTATTCCGTTTCGGTAGAGGGGATGAACGGCGCAATAACATTTGGAAGAAATACGCTGAAAACCGTCTCCTCTTCCGAAGACGAGATAAGTTCTATCTTGCCGTTGAGCTTGCGCGTAGCCAGATTGGCCGTATATAGTTCCATGCCAGTATGTTGCGGGTGATTGCTCGTGCGATGGAACAACTCAAAAATTTCACGGTTCAAACGTTCGGGAATTTCTTCGCCGGTATAAAAAAGATATATCTGCAAATTGGGGGCTTGCTCAATAAAATTTAAGAAGATTTCGTGCCTTTCTACCTGCTTAGAAACCGTAGTGGGAACCGTGCTGTTTTTTAGCGCGTACTCGAGCAAATTAGTTAAAATTTCTATGAAAAAATCGAGGTCGGTATGCAAGAGCGACGCGCTATATTTAAAGCGAAAATGCAACTGTTCGTTGGTGTTTGCCCGTTGATATTGCTGCTCTATCTGTTTGACGATGCTCTTCATCTCGAAGGTACGCAGGTTTATTTCTGACTCGCGCAAACGGTTGAGCGCCAAAAGACGCCGCATGATTTCTTGCATGTCGGAGGCACTCTTGAGCATGTGTGCAAAATATTCCTGCGCTTTTTGGTCCTGTACGTCGCGGCGAGCCACGTCGCAAAGTCCTAGAATGCGTGCGATAGGGCCTTTCAAATCGTGGTGGGCGCGATAGGCGAAATTGTCTAGCTCGGCATTAGCCATTACAAGGTCGTCGTAGGCTTCTTTTAGCTCGCGGGTGCGGTCGCGCACAGTGTTTTCCAAGTTTTCTTTGGAAGCTTTTAATTCCTCGTTTTGCTGCGTAATTACTGCCTTAGCATCTTCCAAACGCATTGTTTGGTTTACAAGGTCGTCGTTAATCGTATTGAGTTTCCGCTGCAGGCGGTCGCTTACCTTGGTAACGAATTCTGTATCGGAAAGCAGGTCTTCATACGCGCTTAACAGCTCTGCATACGACTTTCGGAGCTCTTCTTTCTCCAAATTATCGTCTTGGAGAGAACTCTTTGCCTGTTGTAATATCTTTCGTTCGCTTTCGTACATCTAACTCGTAGGTTTCAGCAGGTTGTTTTCAAAGTTGCCACTTTTTGGTTATCCAAACACGCAAAAAGACATGTGCGAAGATATGTGTTTTCTCTACCAAATAGAGTATGCTCAAACTCTATCGCACGCTTTGAGTTGGTAAAATAAGTACTTATCTCTTAACTCCCAAAAAAAGACAGTGCGCACCCTCAATAAATGTAACCTTACACACTTTTTTTGTAGGTTTCACGCACTTTTGGGCAAGCCGCTACTGCCTTAACGGAACGTGGACTTTTTGGTCTTTTTCCAAGCGCGTAGTGGCAGCCAAGAAAGTATGTAAACTACCTACTTCGTACTGGCGTTTTACCATCTTAATCGTCTGAAAAAACAAAAAAACAAGAATCCTTGCTTTGAGTATATAATCGCTATGAAACACACGCACTCGTACTTTGGTCTATTGCTCGGTTTATGGTTCTGCATCCCGCTATTTTCAGCGAATGGACAATCTAACTATGCAGCACTAGGCATTAAACATCCTCGCAAAAAATCGAGCCGCATTAACTTCGAGATGGCGCACAACTTGGTCATCATCCCAATCAAAATCAACGATTCCGATACGTTGCGTTTTATCCTCGATACGGGCGTTACCCATACGCTGCTTACCGACCTTACCGCCAACGATGCCCTTACCTTGCAATACTCGCGCAAAGTGGATTTATTTGGTTTGGGCAGTGGGCGACCGATAGAGGCGCTGCATTCGTACGGCAATGAGTTAATGCTGCCGGGCATTTACGGCAACTTCCAAGACCTCATCGTACCACTGCAAAATATTTTCCAGCTCTCCGAAAATTTGGGTATGCAGGTAAATGGCCTTCTGGGGTACGAAATTTTTCAGAGTTTCATTGTCGAAATCGACTACTCCCAAAAGAAACTCACGCTCCACGACCCTGTGCAATACCGCGCCCGCCTTGAGCGCCGCACAAAGCGATGGCTCAAGCGCGAAAAAGCGGTTGCCCTACCCCTCGAAATTATCCGCCGCAAGCCTTATATCCGCGCCACCGTGCAGACCTCCCCTGCCAGCGATGTACCGGTGATGCTTTTGGTGGACTCCGGCGCGAGCCAAGCCCTCTCTCTCTATGCAAGCACCCACGAAAAGCTCGAAATACCCGCGCAGTCGTTCCGCTCTTTTTTGGGTATGGGGCTTAGCGGAGAAATTTTTGGGTACACCGGTAAAATAGAAAGTATTACACTGGGGCAACGTTATCGAATGAGCAAACCCATCGTTTCGTTCCCCGACGATGCCGCCGTGCGCGAGGCGTTGAACGTAGCCAACCGAAACGGCACACTCGGTGCCGACGTGCTACGCCGCTTCACCGTAATTTTCGATTACCTCGGTCAGCAGCTCATCTTGCGCCCCAATTTCGAATTTAAAACGCCTTTTAGCTACAACATGAGCGGCATTGAACTAGGAACGCCTATTCCCGGTATGCCCATTTTTCAGGTAACAGAAGTGCGAAAAGGCTCGGTAGGCGAAGAAGCCGGCATTCGGCGAGGCGATCAACTTATGGGCATCAACGGGGTCAATATCGCCAACTATACCCTGAGCGACCTGCTCAAGTTGTTTCACAGCCGCGCAGGCCGACGGCTGCGTTTAGCCATGCACCGCAACGGCACCTATTACCGCACCGAACTCGTACTGCGCGACGACCTCGAAGAAAGAACTGCAGGTGAGTGAGGTGTTTTTTGGGGTAAGAAAGCAAAAACGCCACGAAGAAGTTCTTCGTGGCGTTTTTGTGTGCAAGCGTATGCGCAAAGCTGTGCGAAATACCTGCACTATGCTCGCGCTACTTCTAACACATCGAACTTCATTTTACCGCGCGGAGTATTTACCTCCGCTACGTCGCCTACGCTCTTGCCTAGTAAGCCTACGCCAATCGGCGACTTTACAGAGATTTTGCCCGATTTCAAATCGGCTTCTTTTTCCGAAACGAGCACATACACCATCTCTTTGCCATTGGCCTGGCTGCGGATTTTTACTCTCGACATCACGGTGATGCGCGAAGCATCAATTTTCGATTCGTCGAGCAGGCGCGCATTGGATAGCTCCTCTTCTAGTTTGGCAATGCGGTGCTCTAACATGCCCTGTGCATCTTTCGCGGCATCGTATTCCGCGTTTTCGCTCAAGTCGCCTTTGTCGCGGGCTTCGGCAATTTGTTGGGCGATGTCGGCACGCCCTCTCGTTTTTAGCTCGTGCAGTTCGGCTCGGAGTTTATCAAGCCCCTCCTGCGTATAGTATGAATATTCTGCCATGTCGTAAGAAATTTGGTGATTAGAACGTTTTAAAGCAAGGTGTAAGGTGTGAAAATATGCGGCACGCAACGCTTCAGCGTCAAAAAATGTGCTCTTAGCTAGTGGGCGTTAAAAAAAACGGCTCACACATAGGCAAGCCGTTATCTTCCAGGCGACAAAGTTAACAAATTGCGAAATCAAGAGCAAATTTGCCACATGCGTTGGCCTACAGGCTTTAACCAATATTAGCAAGTACTAAATCTGCTAAAATTTCGAGCCCGTTGCGCAAGATAGGGTCTTTTTGATAAATAGGAGCTGCAGACGCAGGTAGTGCTTCTTGTCCACTATCTTGGTCGTCTTGCTGCTCTTGTGCCTCTTCCTCCGAAGTTTCTAGGGCTTCGCTCGCTTGTGTGGCCTCTTTGCTAAGTGCCTGCATGCGCTCGTATTCAGCTCGGGCTTTGGCTTCTTGCAGCGGTACTTGCTCGGCGACGCTCTCGCGCTGTGCTTTGCGCCGCTCGATGTAGCGAATGCGCTCTTGCATTTGGGCGTCCCGCTCTAAGCGTTTGGCGTAGGCCGCTGCCAACTGCTCCACCAAGCGTTCGTTCACATTGCCCGCCGGACGGTACGTAGCCGAAGCAATTTCATCCCACGACAAGGCGTTGGATTGCGTGCTTTCCCCGTATTCATCGGCATCATATACCGAGGGGAAGGTGATGTCGGGCACTACGCCTCTGTGCTGCGTACTTTTACCGTTTACGCGGTAGTATTTGGCAAGCGTAAGATTGAGTTGCCCTTGCTTTCGGTTTGTAAATTGTGGTAAATATCGGCTCAGATTGAGTACATTTTGCACCGTTCCCTTTCCGTATGTCTGTTCCCCTACTACGATGCCACGCTGATAGTCTTGCATGGCACCGGCAAAAATTTCGGAAGCCGACGCGCTAAACTTATTGACCAACACGAGCAGCGGGCCGTCATATACCTGTGCGGGGTCGGGGTCGGTATTGAGGTCCACGGTGCCGTCGGTACTGCGCACCTGCACGAGTGGCCCGGAGGTGATAAACAAGCCCGACAGTGCGACTGCCTCGGGCAGTGCGCCACCGCCGTTGTTGCGCAGGTCTATCGCAATGCCTTGTACATCGAGTTTTTGGAGTGAGTCGAGGGCGCGGCGCACATCGCGGGACGTACTGGCATAGTTGGCATCGCCCCGCGCATGTGCTTCGAAGTCCATATAAAACGTAGGCACTGTAATAACGCCTAGCCGATACTCTTTGCCCGTATGTGGGAACGTAAGTACCTTGCTGCTTACGCCCTGCTCTTCAAACTTAATCACATCGCGGATAAGCACGATTTCTTTGGGCAACTCGGTAGGCTTTGCGTTTGCAGAAAGTACGTACAAACGAACCAGTGTGCCCTTGTCGCCTCGGATGAGCTGTATCACATCGGAAAGCCGCCAGCCAACTACGTCCACTACCTCGCCGGTAGTACCTTGCGCTACTGCTACAATGCGGTCGTTGGGTTTCAACTGCTTGCTTTTTGCTGCGGGGCCTCCCGTAGCAAGTGCCACAATCGTGGGGTACTCGTTCTCAATGCGTAGCGTAGCACCAATGCCCTGCAACTGATTGCTCATGCGTATCTTGAAGTTATCGGACGACACTGGCGAGAGGTAACTTGTATGGGGGTCGTAGGTTTTGGTGAAGGCACCCATCAAAAGCTGAAAAACGTCTTCGCTGTTGTATTGGTCTATCGTTTTGCGGTAGTTTTCGTAGCGTTTGGTGAGCAAATCGTTGATTTCTTCTCGGTTTTTACCCGAAAGGGTCAAGGAAAGGATTTGATTTTTCAGATACTTACGCCACGTATCGTCGAGTTCTTGCGGAGTACTTGCCCACTGCGCCTTGCTGCGGTTGGGTTGATAATATTCGTCGCGCGAGAAATCGTACGGGTACGCTATCAAGGTAAGTACCGTGTCCATCCGCTGCATAAAACGCCCTTTGAACCGATGAAACATAGCAAAAGGAATGTTCAACTCACCGCCAATGAGGAAGTTATCGAATAAAAGGCGGGTCTGCTGGAACTCTTCTATGTCGGAGGCTAGCAGATAGAGGCGTTGGTTGTCGAGTGCGCTCAGGTATCCGTCGAAGCAGTGCGCTGACACGCTGTCGTCGAGCGGAATTTGGGCGTAGTGGTTGAAGTTAACCAGTCCGGCAATTATCCGCGCTCGGTGTGCCATCTCTTCGGTAGGCGTAGGATACACAATTTGGTACGCCCACGCACTCCCCTGTATCCACAGAAGGCTTAAGAAAATAAAAACTGCTCGTCGCATAGGTACTGTCAATTGGTTTAGTGAGGGAGTAAGGCGCAGAGCTACTGCGCATTTGTTTTGCATTATACGGCAACATGCCTAAAAACGATATAGCTATTGGGTGCATTTCAAAACTTCGCATCACAAGCCCGAAGCCTTTCACAGCGCAGTTGAATAGAAGGGTAGAATACCCAAAAGCGTAATTTTGAAATGCACCCATAGCTATTCGTATCCTTCACACGCTTATTACGCAAAGATGTGCCGTTATTTATACTTTTTTTATATTCTTGTAATTTAGTACCTCATCGTGCAAAACACAACCCCCTTGGCAAAAAGAAAAGCTGCCTAAGCCGGATAGCCGCACGCCGATGCAGAAAATGAAGTTATTTTTATCATCTTAACCCAAAAAAAATTACCGCTTTGTTAGAAAATATCCAACCCGATTTCGATTTTGGGCTTCTCTACGACATGACCGATGGAGATGCCGAGATGGTAGCCTCGCTGCTCGAAGTCATTCAGCGCAACTTAGAGGAAGCTCCAGAAAAATTCACGCAACTCGCCCAAGAAAACGATTGGCGCGCCGTAGGGAAATTTGCGCACAAGCTCAAATCGTCTATCGCGTATTTGGGCTACGATGCCTTTGCCGACTTACTGAGCCAACTCGAAATCCAAGCGAGCGAAGGCGCTACGGCCGATATGTGTGCGCCCATGCTCAAACAGGTTTACATATACACCGCCGCCACCTGCGAGGTTATTCGCAAAGAACGGCAGAGCCTAGAAGAGTAGCCCCGAGCGTCAGAAGGTCCGCGTAAATACGCGTTTATTCCCGCTCCGGTCGGTAACTGTTAGCTCGAATTTCCCTTCGAGGGCACTGCGCTGGGCCGGCAGTTCCGACCACAGCAGATTTCGCTTGTGGTCGTAGTGCATCAGTACCCACTCGCCGTTTGCCGTAGCCCGAAACGAGTCAATCCCCGAAATAGTATCTTGTATCTTGAACACAACCGACTGTTTTTGCAGGCGCACGGGCGTGATGCTCGGCAATGTGTTGTCTGTATCGAGGTAAAAAGTACCCAAGTCGTATGTGCGAAATACGATACAATCTCCTTCCCACGCGCCCCCTACGTAGCTGCCTCGGCCGTAGCGATTTTGGCTGAAGACGCGCAGCCGCTCACGTGCTTCGGGCGGTGCGCTTGCCTTCCAACGAATTTCTACCGGCGTGCGCAACGGCACAAGCGTATGCGCAAAAGTCAGTTCTGTAGCCATTGTGCGTACATCGAGGTAGAGCGTATCGAAGAGGGCGCGTTCGGGCACGGTCAGGGTCATGCAGGAGTCGTAATACACTACTTTTTTCTCTGAAGGAATTGGCAGGCGAAAATTGGTGAGCAGTTCCAACGAGCCGGTCAGTATCCGCTTT
>CAYUJH010000088.1:0-7813 GCA_964444995.1 uncultured Roseobacteraceae bacterium
TGCACGCTATGCGACCGACGCGCGCTGGTTGGTGCCTCATTTTGAAAAAATGCTGTCCGACAACGCCCTGCTCATCTCGCTCTACGCCAAAGGCTATACGCTTATCCGCAACCTTTCTTTTTTGCAGGTCATGGAAGAGTGTATCGAATTTGTGGTGCGCGAACTGCTCCTGCCCGAAGGCGTGTTTGCCTCCTCGCTTAGCGCAGACAGCGAAGGTATAGAAGGAGCGTACTATACATGGACGTATTCGGCCTTAAAGGAACAGATTGGCCAAGCAGACTTCTCGCTATTTACCGACTTTTATGGTGTGCGCGAAGCAGGAAATTGGAAGAATGGGCACAATATTTTGCATCAGGTAGAAGAAGAAGAAACCTTCATAGAGCGGTACGAACTCTCGTTCGATGACTTTGATGAAAAGTTAGCGCAATGGAAAAGCGCACTGTTATCGGTAAGAGAAAAACGCGCATCTCCCTTTTGCGATAATAAAGTACTTATCTCGTGGAATGCCTTAATGATTAAAGCTTTTTCGAAGGCATATATGGCTACCGGCCGAGCTACTTACTTGGCATTTGCCCAACAAATTGCTCGTTTTTTAAGCGAGACCATGACCGCCCCCGAGGGGCACTTGTGGCATAGCTACGCAAGCGGGCACGTGCACGTTCGGGGCTTTCTCGACGACTACGCCGCCACCATACAAGGCTATTACATGCTCTACCAAGCCTGCTTCGAGAAAGATTGGCTCTTAAAAGCCGAGGCACTCACAGAGTACGCCCTCGCCGCGTTCCACGACGCTACGAACCCGCTGCTGTTCTTCACCGATGCGGCAGACGCACCGCTCGTTGTGCGCCAGAAAGAAATCTACGACGGAGCGTTACCTTCGTCCAACGCACTCATGGCAACCAACTTGTATGTATTGGGGAAGGCACTCGCACGCTCCGAGTGGGTGGCGCGCGCTCAAGAAATGCTCGACACAGTGCGCCCTCTGATGCTACAAGACCTTCGGCAATTTGGGCAATGGGGACAACTCGCTACGATGATTGCCGGCAAAACAGCCGAAATTGTCATTATAGGCAGAAAATCACGCTTCATGGCCTTGGAAATTCGCCAGACCTTCCTGCCCAACAAAATAATCATCGCTTCGGAAAAGGAAGATGATACGCTCGCCTTGCTTAAAGGGCGCGCGGCGATTGGCGGAAAAACAACCGTATATGTATGTTATGAAGGCAGATGCCTTTATCCTGTACATACGCCCGAAGATGCCATCGCACTCGTTCAGGGAGAAAGAATTAAACACATGACCCAGCTTCTTTAAATGCGCAACCTCGTTTTATACATCGCCGTGAGCCTCGACGGAAAAATTGCCAAACCAGATGGCAGCGTAGAGTGGCTCGAAAAAATCATGAATCCTGAAGGTACCGACTACGGGTATCAGGATTTTTACGATAGCATAGATACCACCCTCATGGGCCACGCTACCTACAAGGCTATCTTGGGCTTTGATGGGGCATTTCCATACGCCGAAAAGCAAAATTTTGTGTTTACCCGCCAGAAAAACACCCCTAAAAGTAGTGAAGTAACTTTTGTAAACAGCGAAGTGGATAGCTTTATCGAAACGCTGAAAGCACAAGAGGGAGGCGATATTTGGCTCGTAGGAGGTGGGCAGTTTACCTCGTACTTGCTCAACGAGGGATTTGTGGATGCCATGCACCTTTTTGTGATGCCTATGCTACTCGGAGAAGGGATTTCACTCTTTGAGGGCGGCCTCCGCGAAACCATGCTATCCCTCCGCGACGAGCATACGTATCAAAATGGAGTAAAAGCCTTGCACTATCGGGTAGAAAATCGCTTATAGTGTCGGGAAATTATACCAAGATTCATTTAAGGATTAACACGATTTGATTTACTTGATTTTGAATGATGTATAAGACCAAAATTTCGCAAACCTTATGCGCTTCGGTATAACCGTTGAATATGAAAAAAGCACCGCTCGCGCAGTGCTTTTTGAAATACGGTTAAATTACGCGTTTTCTTCGGTCAGACTTACTGTGCAGCCGTTACGCGTTGCATAAAAGCACGTCCTTCTTCCAAACTTGTATTAATCTCAGCCTGCACCTTTTGGATGGCTTCTTTTTGTCCGTTCATGTAGCTTTCAATCTCTTCTGGCGCCGTAGTGGTTTCAGGCTTTTTGTAGTTGCGCATCCAGCCCATCATGCTTTCGTGCGCGGTCGCAAGTGCCTCTGCCTTTTGTGAGCCTTCTGCCACGAGGTCGGCCATTTCTTCGGCATTTGCGGTTTCCAGAAACGAGCGGATTTCCGTTTCGAGCGACTGCATTTCGCCCATTTTCGCCATAGCATCGTCGTGGATGGCCATGACTTCGTCAATCAGACCTGCGGTGCTTTTCATGCTTTCGGCTGCCTGCTCGGTAGCTGCGCCACCGCAGGAGAACAATACAAGGGCTACAGCAGCCCAGAGATACATTGATAAAGTTTTCATACGTGTAGAATAATTAGAGTTGCTGAATAATAAAGGTGCAAAGTACGCCAGAATTTATAGAAGTTCATAAAAGAAGGCTGTGCGAAGAAGGAAAAAACCTACTTATCGCACTGCTCAAGGTGTTTTTTTACCTCTTCTACCGATACATACGGATATTCATTGCCCCACTCGTTGCGGATATAGTTGATAAGGTTGGCAATGTCGGTTTCGTTCAAGTCTGGGTTGTCGGGCATGGGCTGGTTGTATATCACTCCGTTGACCGTTACTTCGCCCTGCATCCCATAGCGTATGATGCACGCAAGCTCGGCTGTGCGGGCTAGGTAGTCGGCTTGCGCCAAGGGGGGGATGAGTTGCCGAAGTCCTTGTCCTTGTTCCATGTGGCAGTTGGCGCACTTGGTTTGATAGAGCCGCGCCGCTGGGTTATCGGTTTTGGCCGTGTAGAGCATTGTAAACGGGATACCTCCTAAGAGCAGCAGGGGAAGTATCCAGCGCAGGCTATTTTTCATCGAATAGGGCTTTTAGGTCGGCCATGAGCGACTGCACTTCTTCGGGGTTGGTGCCGTCGTAGTAGCCGCGAATTTGTTGCTGCTTATCCACTAAAATAAATGCCCCGCTGTGGATGTAGCCGCCAGCCGCCAAAGAGTCTTCCATCGCGCTGACCATGTAGTGCTTTGCCATTTCGTAAATCTCGTCGCGCTCACCGGTAACAAATTGCCAGTTAGCAGAAGATACGCCCAGCCTGCCCGCAAATTCGCGCAGTACGGCTACGGAGTCGTGGCGGGTATCAATCGAATGAGAAAATAAGAGGAAGTCGTCGCGGTCTTTAAAGGCATCGTGCAGAAGTACCATCTGCGACTTCATTTTGGGGCAAATCGTGGGGCAAGTAGTGAAAAAGAAGTCGGTAACATAGATTTTATCCGCCAAATCGGCATTGGACACATACTGACTGTCTTGGTTGACGAACTGAAAAGGGCGTTCTATTTTGCCATATACTTTCAACTCTTTTGGAGTAGTTTCTCCGCCGATGCACGCCCATGTGCCCATCAGCATAAAGAACCATAGAAAGTAGGAGTGTCTTATCATCATAAAAGAACAAATTATATGCGTGGTTAATTAAAACTAGGATAACACTGCATAAAGCATTTGTGTTATAGACCTGTTTTACATAATCCCATCGTCGCGCTTTACCGGTTGTATGTAGCGCGTGGAGTCGCCCGCCGGCTGATTGAGGTACTTCGAGCAGTTGAGTTCGATGGAAAGACCGGTAGAGGGCTGAGGGAAAACGCCTTTGGTGTAGCCAAGTGCCTCGTCGGCATAGACTTTTTCGGTGTATTTAGAGAAGATAGGCATTGCCTGCCGCGAACCCTGCCCGTACTGAATGCTGCGGAAATGTACGCTGCGGTCTTGTGCGCCTACCCACATACCGGTTACCAGCTCTTTGGTGATGCCCATAAACCATGCGTCGGAATAGTTGGAGGTAGTCCCTGTCTTTCCGCCCACTTCGTTGTCTTTCTTGAAGTCGGTGCGCCAAAGGGCAAGAGCCGTGCCGTTGCGCTCTTCGAGTGCGCCGCGCAGCATGTAGGTCATGATATAGGCAGCTTCCTCGCTCAAAACCTCTCTATTTTTAGGGATTTGCCGATAGACTACTTTCCCGTTTTTATCTTCGATGTGTGTAATGAAAATCGGTTCGGTCCATACGCCTCGGTTTACGAACGTGGCATACGCACCCACAAGGTCATAGACGCTCACATCGCTCACCCCTAGGCTAAGCGCCGGCACGGAGTCGAGCGGGGAGGTAATACCCATCTTACGCGCATACTGAATGACCGCGGCTGGGTTCATTTCTTTCATCAGGTAGGCGGCTACCGTGTTCACCGACTGCGCCATGGCTTGCCGCAGCGTGAGCGTTTCGCCAGAATATGAACCACTGTTTTTTGGGGTCCATGTTTCGCCAGTGGGTAGGTCGAAGGCAATGGGCACATCTACTACTTTAAAACAAGGATGGAAGCCTTTTTCGTTGATAGCCGCCGCATATACAATGGGCTTAAAGGTAGAACCCGGCTGCCGGTAGCCTTGCTTCACGTGGTCGTACTGAAAGTGCTTGTGATTGATGCCGCCAACCCATGCTTTGATATGCCCGGTGTAAGGATCCATAGACATCATGCCGGCATGGAGAAAGTGCTTGTAATAGCGCAGTGAGTCCATCGGACTGAGCACGGTATCCTTTTCGAGCGCAGGTGTTTCCCATGTAAACACGCGCATGGGGCCGGGCTGATTGAGGTGGTAGTCAATCGAGTCTTGCCGCTCGTCGTACTTCTCTTTCAGTTGCCGATACCGCTTCGTTTTGCGTATTTCAATATCGAGAAAACCCTTAATTTCTCGGTAATCTTGGTCTATCCATGGGTTCCGACCTTTCCAGTGTTCAAAGAACAGCTTTTGATAGTCGGCGATATGCTCGGCAACAGCCTCTTCGGCATAGCGTTGCATGGTAGAGTTTAGTGTGGTATGTATTTTCAGACCATCTTCAAACAAATCGTAGCCATTTTCGGCACACCAATCGAGCAGGAATTTACGTACTTCGGCACGAAAGTAAGTGGCTATTCCCTTGTAGTGGCTCTCTACGTCGTAAGCGTCGAGGTCAATCGGGAGTTTAGAAATAGAGTCGTACTCATTGGCAGTCAGATAGTTATATTTCTCCATTTGCTTGAGCACCACGTTGCGCCGTTCGAGCGAGCGGTCGTAGTTGAGTACGGGATTGTAGCGCGTAACGGCTTTTTGCAGACCTACTAACACGGCAGATTCTTGCACATTGAGGTCTATAGGTTCTTTGCCAAAAAAGGTATTGGCCGCTACTTTTATTCCCTCGGTATTACTTCCAAAATCCACCGTGTTGAGGTACATGGTCAGGATTTCTTTTTTGGTGTATGCCCGCTCGATTTTAACCGCCAAAATCCACTCTTTGAGTTTAATAATGACCTTACCAACGACCGACTTTGTTGTCAGTTTTCCCTGATATACGCTATCGGTACGAGTTCCGAAGAGTTTTTTGGCGAGCTGCTGCGTGAGCGTGCTTCCGCCTCCTTTCGAAGAGATGTTGAAGCTAACTATCCCATACGCCACGCGCATTAGGCTGCGGAGGTCTATACCGCTGTGTTCCTCGAAACGAATGTCTTCGGTAGCCTTCAGTGCGTTGATAAGGTTGGGGGAAAGTTCTTCGTATTTAGCTTTTACGCGGTTTTCGCGGTAGTATTTCCCGAGCAGTACACCGTCGGCCGAATATAGCTCGGAGGCTAATTTGCTGCGGGGGTTTTCGAGTTCTTCGTAGTCGGGCATACCGCCGAACCAGCCGTTCCAATCGTTGTGAATAGCAACCATGCCGAGATAGGCTGCCAAAAAACCGGTAAAGAAAACCAACCAGACTATTTTGATGAGCTTGAGATACATAGCGCGAGAGCAGGATAAGGAAAATGGGCATGTAAAGCGATATAACAAAAATACGAAGTTTTGGGGCAGGTTGTGCGTCACAAAGCAAAACATTGATCGCCTGAAACGTTAAAAAAATCGCCTCACTACTGACCGTTTAGCCAGCATTGAGGCGATTTTCAACGTCTTTCTAAAAAAGAGAGGCGTTATGTCAATTCCCCCTTTACGTTCCCCTTTGCTCGTTTGGCGGCAATTTCGTCGTCAATGTATTCGGCATCGTGGGTAAGGGCTTTGAGTTTTTTGAAAAACACAAGCAGCAGAAATCCGAAGAAAATAGAAAACAGGGCAATGCCCGTAAAAATCTGCAATTCACCCAAACTTTGGGCTGCTTGCCCGAGCGCACCGGCTACTTTGTTGCCCAAGCCATTAGCGGCGAAATATACACCCATCATAAACGAGGCGTATTTCATAGGAGCCAGTTTGGTAATGAAAGAAAGTGCCGTAGGCGATACGCACAATTCGCCAACGGTGTGGAACAGATACGCAAGTACGAGCCAAAGCATCATAGATTTACCACTGTCGCCGGCCTCTAACGAAGCAGCAGACATGAACAAAAAGCCAAAACCCATAATGATAGTCCCTACGCCCATTTTAAGCAATGTTGAACTTTCTTTGCCCTTCAGGCCGCGGCGTACCCAGAAGCCCGCCACGCTCGTACCCAGCACGATGATAAAGAAGGCGTTGACCGATTGGAAAGCTCCTGCCGGTACTTCGTAGTTAAATAACTCGATGAAACGGTCGGTTTTGTTGTTGGCGTACAGGTTCATCAGTCCGCCGGCTTGCTCAAAAGCACCCCAGAATACAATCACGATAAGGAACGAAATCAGCAAAACAATTACCCTGTCTTTTTCAATTTTGGAGAGCGGCTGCTCGCGCATTTTGCCCGAAGCATTGGCTACTCTTTGCACCGGCACAAAGTCGCCCACACCGATTAAATATTTTTGCCCGGCGATATAAATGACCTGCCCCAAAAACATACCAATACCTGCCAAACCGAAGCCGTAGTGCCAGCCCCATATATCGGCGACCACGGCCACAATGATGCTCGCCAAGAACGCGCCGAGGTTGATACCTATGTAGAAAATGGTGAAGCCTTTGTCGCGGTCGGGGTCGCCCATTTCGTAGAGGCCGCCTACCATCGTGGAAATGTTGGGTTTCAAACAACCCACGCCTACCACAATGAAGACCAAAGCCGTGTAAAACGACCACAATTCGGGAATGGCCATGATGCCATGCCCGATGACAAGTAATAAGCCCCCCAACATGACCGATTTTTTCTGCCCGAGGTACTTATCGGCCAACCAGCCACCGGGGATAGACATGAGATATACAAACATCGTATAGGTACCATAGAGCGAAAGTGCCGAGGCGTTATCCCAGCCAAGTCCGCCCTCTGCGACCGACGCGGTAATGAACAACACAAGGATGGCGCGCATACCGTAGTAGCTAAAACGCTCCCACATTTCGGTTAAAAAAAGAATGTAAAGACCAATAGGATGGCCTGCGAACTTGGGCTGTTCCCACGGGAGTAGCTGTGCGGACTGCTTCATAGTTTTACGGATAAGGTGGTTTGCTTTAGGAAGAAGTTAAAGAAAGAGTAGAGAGCCTAGAGAGACTGCACGACGCACTTTCGCGCGTTTTCGGTCTTCAAATTAGGGAGCAGCTTGCAAAAACAAGCGAGCCAAAGTAAGAAATCTTGCAATTACCCCCAAATTGTGTGGTAACTCCTTGCCTTTCGGGTGATTTTTTTGGGAAAGCCCCCTACTTTTCGAGCAAGGGTTCGAGGTATTCCCATACCGTGGCAGCTACTATTTTCTGGCCGGTCTCGTTGGGATGA
>CAYUJH010000089.1:0-7736 GCA_964444995.1 uncultured Roseobacteraceae bacterium
TTTATCGCCCAAAAAAATAAAAAAAGCCCCGTTTTATAAAAAAACGAGGCTTTTTGCTTACAGGGCGGCGCGCAAAGCCGCAACGCTGATGCGGTGGTGCGAGGTATCGAAGGTTGCCTCGCCGTTGTGCAGTACGATGAGTTGCGGCGACTGATGAATGACCCCGAACCGCCGCGCAATAGCGTCGGACACGGCCCGGTAGGCGAGCAGGTCGAGGTAGTAGAAGCGCAGGTCTTCGTCGGAAAAATCCCACTCAGTTTCGAGGCGGTGCTTGGCGGCAGCGCTAATCCCGCAGCGCGTGCTATGCTTGAACAGCACCACAGGGCGTTCTGCCGACTCCGCCGCGAGTGCATCGAGTTGTGCGACCGAGGTCAGCGATTCCCACTGTGTGGGTATATCCGCTTGGCTATCGCGCAAAAAGTTGTCTAAAAATCCCATAATAAAACATTTCTACGTGTCTGAAAAGAAAATAGATACAGTGGTATTGTTGAATAAAATACACAGATAAGCACTCCTGAAATCGTTGAAAAACAACCCTCTATTCCAAAATAATCGTCTTATTGCCACTTACAAATACGGTATCACTAAAAACGAGTTGAAGCGAATGAGCCAATACGTTTCGTTCCACTTCGCGTCCTGCTTTTGCCATTTCTTTGGCACTGTGGGTATGGTTGACCGAGATAACACTTTGTGCAATGATAGGCCCTTCGTCGAGGCTTTCGTTGACAAAGTGCGCCGTAGCGCCGATGATTTTCACGCCGCGCTCATAGGCCTGCTTGTAGGGGTTGGCACCGATGAAGGCGGGTAAAAACGAATGATGTATGTTAATAATACGGTTGGGGAAGTGCGCCACAAACCCCGGGTTGAGGATGCGCATGTACTTGGCAAGTACCAAATATTCAGGAGAATATGCATTAATTTGGCGGATGACTTCGATTTCGTGCTTCTCGCGAGTTTTACCCTCGTGGCTAACGGTGTGGAACGGGATGGCGAACTTTTCAACAAGGGGGGCGAGCGTATCGTAGTTGCTGATGACCGCCAAGATATTCGCGTTCAACTCGCCGAAGTGATGGCGCAACAGCAAGTCGCCTAAGCAGTGGTGCTCTTTGGTTGCCAACACTACGATGTCTTTCTTTTTTTGGGCAGCGAGCCGAAGGTTGGCGGGGTTGGGCAATACGTTGCGCAGGTCGTACATGAGTTGTGCCTCGTCGAATGTGCCCGAAAACTCCGTGCGCATATAAAAATGCTTGTGGCGTTGTTCGACAAACTCATCGTTTTTCACGATGTTTAGTTGATTTTTAAACAGTGTATCGGTTATTTTATACACCAAGCCCTTTTGGTCGGGGCAGTCAATGAGTAAGATGTGTGCGTTCTCCATGAATTTGTTAGCGTGCGATACCTATACGTCGGATTTCGGTATGTAGATGATGCCTAAAACGCGACGAACTGTAAAAAAAATGATAAAAAGCTGGCAAAGGTAGCGACTTTTCTCGGTCTGCCAAGGCGCAACTGCGTTGCTTAGGGGGCTGGGGTAATCAGCCGGCGGCCGTCGAGGTTGTGGGTAATCCATACAATGAGCGTATGATTTAGCACAAACCGGTTGCCACTACTCAATTGCACAAAGCGATTCATGTAGCCCATCTGCGCGGTAAGTCCTTTGTGTTGCATACCCAATGTAAGCGAAAAGCGGTTTTGGTCGAGATGATTGAAGACAACCTCGCGCCCAAAATTTACAAGGACTTCGTCAGAAATATTGAAGAAGGGCAGCCAGTGTTCTCCGAGTTTAAACTGCTCAAACCGGTGCCGAAAGCTGCTTAAAAAGCGCACGCGATTGTTGAACCCATACCCCTCGTCAAGCGTGCCTTGCGGAGTAAGTTTGTGCCGGTAGCGAGCATCGTAGCGTATGCGCATCAGGTGGCTCCATTGCCCCGGCAGCGGCGAGTTTACAATAAGTTGCGCCCACGGCCTGTGCTCGCTGCGCTTCAACTCGCTAGAAACCCCGCCGCCCGGCAAGGCCAAGCGTGCGTAGCCGGCAGTTAGATTGGCGCGTTCGGGAAAGTAGAACGTTAGCCCCGTACGCACGATAAAGAAGCCACTTGGCACAAAATGCGCGTCGTTCCACCACGAAAATTTGTTGGATAGCTTCGTGGCGGTCATGTAGCCTATCCAAAATTGGTTTTGCTCGCGCACCTCTTTCGCAGGGGCTTGCGCCCGCACGTAGGGAGCGGCAAGGCAAAGAAAAGAGAGCACAAAAAGGAGCGTTTTAAGGCGTTTTACGTCGGAGCGTTCAAACAAGTAAGTCATAGGAAATATGGGGAATTTTGTGTATTTGTTTATTTGGGAAATTAAATATACCACGATTTAATTGATGTAAGAATTGACATGATTTAATTGATTTTGAATGATTTATGAAACCAAAATTTTTCATATCACTTCCCTATACATCAATATTTATGTGGTTTGAGGTGTTTCTTGATTTAATTTTCTTGATTTTTACACCAAAGATATACCCTTATTTTTAACATACTATGAGCACACCCACCGCATCGCCCGTAGGGGCTTGGCTACGCGCCTTTCGTTTACGAACCTTGCCGCTGGCCGTTTCGTGTATCGGCATGGGCAGTTTTTTGGCAGCCATCGAAGGCATTTTCTCTCCCGCTGTCTTTGTCTTGAGTGTGGCAACAACGATTTTGCTGCAAATCCTATCAAACCTTGCCAACGACTACGGCGACTCGGTGCACGGTGCCGACAGTGCCGAACGAAAAGGGCCACAGCGCACCGTACAAAGCGGCCTGATTTCACTACAAGCCATGAAACGCGCCATGTATCTTTTTGGGGTTCTCTCGTTTGCAACCGGCTGCGGCTTGCTATGGGCGAGTTTCGGCAGTGCGTATTGGAAGGAACTGCTCGTGTTTTTGGGGCTAGGCTTGCTAGCGATATGGGCGGCGGTAGCTTATACGGCAGGTAAAAACCCGTATGGCTATGCCGGTTTGGGCGACCTTTCCGTGTTGGTGTTTTTCGGATGGATTGGCGTGCTGGGCACGTATTTTTTGTATGCAAAGTCGGCGGCTTGGGTGCACCTGCTGCCTGCTACGAGTTGCGGCTTGCTGGCGGTGGCGGTGCTGAACGTGAACAACATCCGCGACATCGCCTCCGATACGCTTGCCGGCAAACGCTCGTTACCCGTGCGGATGGGGCGTAAAAACGCGCGTTTGTATCATTGGGCGTTGCTGCTTGTGGCCATAGGCTGCGCGGGGGCATGGGTCGTGCTGCACTTTCAGAGTACGTGGCAGGGCTTGTTCCTTGTGTCCGTGCCGCTCATGCTGCGCAACGGTGTGGCCGTATCGCGCTACGACGCGCCCGAGCAGCTCGACCCATTCCTCAAACAAATGGCACTGACTACCCTGCTTTTCGTGCTTACCTTCGGGGTAGGCAATTTGATAGCAACGGTGTAAGGGGAGGCAACGCGGGCGTATCTGTCGGCGGATAGCATCCCTTGCACAAGGTCTTTTTACAAAACCCTTACTTTTTGGCAGGGCTGCAATTGGAGCACACCCCGTCGAGGACGATTTGCAGTTCGTCTATCTGGTACTCTTCCAAGCGGCTTAGGTATTCGGCAGGTAGGGCGGGCAAACATTCGAGCGAATCGCAGCGGGTACACTTTAGGTGCGGGTGCACAGACGCTTCGGAATGAGTCTCCTCGCTGCTGAACACGTACATAGGTGCGCCTTCTTGGTCGCGTACTTTTAAAATAAGCCCAGCAGCCAGAAACAGTTTCAGCGAGCGGTACATCGTTGCGCGGTCCATCACGGGGGCAAGCGCCGTTTCCAGTTCGGCAAGGGCGCACGCCTTTTTCTGTTCGATGAGCCACTGCAACAGCGCGATGCGTTGTTCGGTAATGCGCTGACCTTTTTGTTTGATAAGTTCGATGATGTGTTGCGTATCCATGAGGTAAGAAAGGGGTGAACGCACGGGTGGGCGTTAAAATTTTTTGATAAAGATACGAAGAACTAACCAACGATTTTGTATTTTGCCGTATCCGATTGGTTTTGAAAGAATAAAAAATTGCAAAAACTGTAACAATTTGTTTGCAAACTCTTCATTCGTTGCATTTAATTACGTAAGTTTTCAGCCTGAAAAAAAGCGTTCACCTAAACAGCATATGTAAAATGAAATTCGTTCCCTCCCTATTGCTTAAACAGCTCTACACAAGCGGCAGCTTGAAAAACACGGCTTCGGGCGTGCAGTTTATGATTAAAAACCGCCTTAGCGACGCGCAAGTAACTGAATTGCGCTCCATTTCGATTGGTGGCAAGGACATCCCGACCGACTCCGTGACGCTCGTCCTCGACGACGGCACGAGCACCACGCCAGCCCAAGTAAACGCCGGCCACATCATGGAGTTCCCTCTCAGAAGGGTATTCGCCGTCAACATTGCAGGGCTGAGCTTGCCAGTGGGTAAGCACAGCATTCATGTAGAGTTTTCGGCAAAACCTTTTGGTAAACTTTCCCTAAAAACGGAAGACTCTATTAAAGAAGAAGCAGTGGACTTGCAGCGTATTCCGCGCAACGACCTCGACGACTACTCCGAAGAAGCTATTAAGGAGCGTCAAAAATTTGCCAGCAACTTCTTAGGTCATTCGTTCGAACACGTGAATAAATACTCGTTCGACCCGCACATTGCTGCCGGCAACTGTGAACATTTTATAGGAGTAGCTCAAGTGCCTATCGGCATTGCAGGCCCCATTACGGTACACGGCGAGCACGCCAAAGGCGATTTTCTAGTTCCGCTGGCTACCGCAGAAGGCACACTCGTAGCCTCGTACAACCGAGGTATCAAAGTGCTAAACCTCAGCGGCGGCGTTACCGCGACCGTAGTAGGTGATGCCATGCAACGTGCGCCAGTGTTTGTGTTTGAAAACGCCCGAGGCGCGCGCGATTTCGTAGAATGGGTGCAAAAAAATATGGCCGATATCAAAGACCAAGCCGAGGCTACCTCAAGCATCGCCGGTTTGCAGTATATCGACTACTACCTCTCCAACAAATTCGCCTTCCTTCGCTTTAACTTCTCTACGGGCGATGCCGCCGGACAAAACATGGTTGGCCGCGCTACCTTTGCCGCTTGTAGCTGGATTTTAGACCACTATAAAGACCACGCTATCATCAACTTTTACCTCGAGTCGAACTTTGCGACCGATAAAAAGGCCTCGCAAATTAACATTATGCGTACACGTGGAAAGCGTGTTACAGCCGAGGTCGTGGTAAAGCGCGACATCCTCACGCAGATTATGCGCGTAGAACCCGAAAAACTCGCCTACCACTACGGCGTGGCCAACATAGGCTCTATCCTTTCGGGGGCAAATAACAACGGTCTGCACTCTGCCAACGGCATTACGGCCATGTTCATCGCTACGGGACAAGACGTGGCGAACGTGTCTGAATCGTCAGCGGGTCTGTTCTACTGCGAGGTAACCAAAGAAGGCGATTTGTACCTCTCTATCACCATCCCGTCGCTTATCGTGGCGACTTACGGGGGTGGTGTCGGGCTTGCCACGCAGAAAGAGTGCTTAGAGCTGCTCGGTTGCTATGGCCGCGACAAAGTGCGCAAATTCGCCGAAATTGTGGCTAGTGTGGTACTTGCCGGCGAACTCTCGTTGGCCTCCGCCATCTCCTCGTCCGACTGGGTATCGAGCCACGAACGCTACGGCAGAAACCGTTAGGCATTCAGCACTACGGCTATTTGTTATTAAAAAACAACGTCGTACATTATTTTAGGATTTTAAAGACGACGCGGCCAGTACAAGCCGCGTCTTTTTTGCGTTTAAGGGTGCGCGTTGGCAGGCGTATTGAGCACTACCCGCGTTCTAGGCAGACTTTCCGGATAGTTTTCTTGCAAGAAAGTGATTAGCCCTTCGCGCACATAGACACGCAAATCCCAAGCGGTCGGGGAATCTTCCGCACTCATCAACGCACGAATTTCCACCGTTCGCTCCTTGGCATCGGTTACTTGCAACACGTTCACACGCTTGTCCCATAGCGGCGAAGCCTCTAACAGCCGTGTGAGTTCGTCGCGCAGGGCATCGAAGGGCACGGCGTAGTCGGTATGCAGAAAGACGGTTCCCAAAATGCTTGCGCTCGTGCGGGTCCAGTTCTGGAACGGCTTCTCTATGAAGTACGTAGTAGGCACCACCAGCCGGCGTTCGTCCCAAATCTTAACCACTACGTAGGTGAGGGTAATCTCTTCAATACGCCCCCATTCGTTTTCTACAATCACTACGTCGTCGTAGCGAATGGGCTGGGTAAGGGCAATTTGGATGCCCGCTAAAATGCCCCCTAGTACTTTTTGCGCCGCCAAACCCAACACAATGCCGGTAAGCCCCGCCGAGGCAATCAAACTCACACCTATTTTTCGAATTTCGCCAAACGACATGAGTATCAGCGAAAAAGCCACTAACACAACTAGAAAGACCAACACGCGTTCGATAATGTTGAACTGTGTATAAACTTTACGCGCCTTCAGGTTGTCTTTCGCTTCTATTTTGTAGCGTTTTAGTACTACCACTTTTACAAGATGGACGAACTGAATGAGCATCCATGCCAGCAATAAAATAATGAGAACGACCGACACTTTGTTGGCTACGTAGGTAGCCATTTCGGAGACTTCAATGAAAAACAAGGGTAGCCAAAGCGAAAGCAGTACCAATAGCAGCGCAAAAGGTAGTTGCAGTTTGCGGCGCACTTTGTGCGTTAACTCGTCGTTTATTTCTTGTTTTTTCAGTGCCCAATACAGCAAAAAATAACCAGAAAATAGTAACAGAGCCACAAAAAAACTGAGGCTCAGGTAGGAAAATAAATCGGAAAGAGTGGTGTTTGTTTGAAAGGGAATCATGCGTAAAATAAGGAATATATTAAGGTGTATAGCCCTAAATATAGCCATTTTTTTCGAGAAGTCATGAAGTTCGCCCTATTCTCAGATGTAGCTCCCACCAAGCGCATCCATTGTTTAGTAGAAGCGGTTGGGCTTCATTCTTCATCGGGATAAGGATTTCGGCGGGTGTGCACAATCTGGATAATAACGATACTTTCCTGATTTATCCAATACGTTACTCGGTAATCGAATTTTGTAAATGCTCTAAAATTTCCTTCTTCTTGAGGTAAAAACGACTTTGGGCAAATATTTCAGGGTTATCGGGGAGTAGTTGAATAGTATTTGCTATTGCATTTTTTACCTTTCTAGCATACGAAGGAGAGGACTGCTTCAAAAAGTCAACAATCTCTTTAAAGTCTTTCAGAGCAAATTCATCCCACTTGACTTTCTTCCTTTTTACCATTCTTTTATGGCATTGTTTGCTTCCTCTTCTGAAATAAATTGCCCTGCCTCCACACGTTTTTTAGCAGCCAGTGCCCTTTCTGCATACTGTTCTTTAGTAAGCGGTTCGCCTTGGATGGTGTAAGCAACAACATCGGAAGTCTGCTTTTTTAAAAACACATACACTGCGTGTAAAAGCTGTGTATCTTCCACTGTATCAATTATTTGATGTAAATCGGTTCTTAGATTTTGTATTTCCATACTAATTTTGAATTAAACTATATTTGAAAGATACACGACAGGATTTGTACCGAATATGTAGATGTTTTGAGCGTTTTCTCAATTTGGTTTAGTTTGATTGCTAATAATTTGTACCGAAGCGCATAAGATTTGCGAAATTTTGGTCTCATAAATCATTCAAAATCAA
>CAYUJH010000090.1:0-7723 GCA_964444995.1 uncultured Roseobacteraceae bacterium
CGTAGTGATTCAGTGCGCGTGCGGTGGTTGCCTCTATCGGTTCGCTGAACAGCACCTCCACGCGTTGGCTATCAAGGGCTACGACCCCTAACAGGCTGGGTGGCGTTTGGTCGAGCGATAGGGTGCGTTGCGTTGCAGGGCTTACGGTGTTATCTTGCAACAAAATATCGGCAATGCGGAGCGTGAACGTGGTGTTTTCGGGCAAGGGTGGCGAGAAAAACAAGCGCAGCAAACGCGGGTCATCGGTATCGGGTACGGCGGCGATGGGCTGTTGTGCTGGCGCAACGAGTTCGTACTTGTGTACTTGGGAGGCACTGCTATTGTCCACGGCTTGGTCGAAGCGCAGTTCTATCTGTTTGAGCGTAACTAAGGTAGCTTCTACAAGGCGTTCGCGGTATGTGAATGAAACTGTAGCTGGGGTGGGCAGTAAGCTCGGTGCGCCCCCCTCGGCCGTTAGGCTGCTGACACTGACCGTGTAGCTTTGCCCTACCACAAGCGGCGTATTGAGCACCAAACGCACGCGCCATGCTTCGGCGACTTGTCGCATCGCAGAGGTAATTGTGCCCAGTCCGGTGTAGTTGGCGGCGTCCTCCGCGGCAGCTACCTCGAGCGGTCGCGAGAAGGTAAGCTGCACCTCTTCTGCCCGAAGCACGTCTGCGGAAGTGAGTTTAAGTGCTGTGTTATCGGCTGTTATACTCCCGTTGGTAGAGTTTCCAGCCAAGTCGCGCACGTCGGTAACTTCGAGCGTGAGTGCTGCGTTGGGTAGCGCAGTAGCAAATTCTACCAATACCTGTTGGGGTGCTGTTCCCAAAAAGTAGCGCACGTTGTTGGGTGTAATAGGCGTGCCAAGTGGCGCGCCATCCGCAGCCACGATGCGGTAGTGCGCCGTATTTGTTGCCGAAACTTCGGTAACTACCTCCGAAAAACTAAGCAACAAGCGATTGCCTGCCACCACAACTGCGCTCGTAACTTGCGGAGGGATAAGGTCAAAAATAAAGGTGCGGTTGTTGGTCGTAAGTCGGTTTCCCGCCAAGTCGGCAATGTTGGTAACACGCAGCGTATAAGACAGGTTAGGTGTAAAGGCTTGGGTAAATGTTAGTTCTACTGTGTTGGGTGTTATGAATACAACTTGGTTGGGTCTTCCCACGTCGGGGATGACCTCGTAATGATTGAGCGTAAGGGCAGAGACGGCTTCCACCGGTTCGGTGAAGACTACCCTGAGTTTTTGCGCGCTGATAGCAGTAACGCCATTGGTTTCCACGGCTGGGTTGCGCGTGTCGTATTGGAACGTGAGTGAAATGGGCGAGGGCATTACGTTGCCCGAAAGGTCTTCCAAGTGGCTGATTTGCAGGGCAATATCTCGATTGTCGCGAAAATTGGCGGGGAACACGAGCAAGACGCTTTGGTTAGCAGCGTTCCAACTTGCGGCAATTGGCTGCATGTTGGTATCGAGTTCGCGGTAATTGGCTACGTTTTGGGCGGTGGCGACCGTGATAGGCTCGTTGACGAACACGCGCACCGAGTTAGGGGCTATAAACTCTACGCGCTCAGGCACGGGCGGTAAGTCGTCTATAAATGTAAACGGAAAAGCAATGGGCGGCGCGATGGCATTCCCGGCATTGTCGGCCACGCCGCTAAGGGTAAGCGTGTAATTCTGCCCAATGACTAGGTTTTGCCCAAAAGTAAGTATTAGTTCATTGCGTCTTGCGCCCATTGCGGCGGCCTGCGCTTGTCCGACCCCGCCGTCTAGGCTGTATTGTGTGAGCGTTGTAATAGAGGCGGGTGAAATTGTTTCGTCGAACGTTACTTGTAGGGCGTTGTTAGCGTGAATGCGCACAGTGGTCATGCTTGGTGGCGTTGTGTCGGGTTCATCGTTCACCAAAAAATCGTCGAAGAAAAATCGGTTGCGGCGAGTGTCGGCAGAATAGCGTATCTGTGCCCCAAAGTACGCCGAGGCGTTGAACGTATCGTCTTGCGCACTTCCTTCCAAATTTCCGTTCACGTACAATTCCCACACCCCGTTGGTATGCCGTACTACGCGTAGGGAGTTCCATTGTTCCAACAGCCCAGTAGTGGTACCCTGAATTAGTTCAGTAATGCTTGCGCCTGTATCGTTCCCATCTTGCCGATAGAGCGAAATATTATCGCGAATGAGCAAAAAATAGCCTTGCAAGGGCGCATTTAGGTCTTGTTCGTTAGCCGTGAGGTACAGACTTGCGTAGTTGGCAGCTGCGGGAGCTGCCGTGTTAAAGCCCAGCAATACGCGGGCGTTCCACTCCAAGCGGCTTGCAGTAAGGTTGGGCACGTTGAAAGGCGTGGAAATCCAAGCGCGACGCGGGGTAGTGCCACCCGTAGGCAGATTGGTAGTCAGTTCGCCGCCCACCACCTGAAAGGCAAAGTTGCCGTTTACGGTGTTGCTGCTCGCCCACGGAGGGGCTGTGCTAAGGTCTGTATCGGAGAAGTCGTCTTGTACAAGCTGTGCCCAAGCCAACGAAAGGCTGCACAGGCACATTGCCACAAGGCTCACAAGGTATCGCATGACGAGAGAGAGGATTCGTAAATAAAGTTAATTTTCAAAAGTATGAAAATTGAGGCGTTTTTGGGAAGAAAAAGTATGTGAATGTATAATGAAGTTTGTCGGCGACCTTGTTTGGCAGAAGTAGTTGGAGCGTGTGCGGTCGCATGTTCTATCATTTTTATTACCTTTGTGCCGTATTTGAAACAAAGTTGGTTCACACGATTGCTTTTTTCAGCATTCTAACCCTCAAAGAAAAAAGAGAACATCTCATCACAAACAAAAAAAAGTATGCCTTTTTTTGTCTTAAAAACCCCTCACGTACTCTTGTTTTTTGCTTGCACACTGCTGAATTTTTCGGGCTACGCGCAAAAAACAAGTCGGTATGAAGGGGCATTGTATTTTGCCAATACCCTCTACAACGATGCCACGTATGACTATTACTTGTTTCGGGGCGATACGATATGGCAAGGGCCCTTTCGGCTGCAAAGCACACAGCAAGATAGCGCGCATTTATCGGCTTTTTCCATCGAAGGCGAGTTTTTGCGCGGCCGAAGCAATGGCAAGTGGACAATAAAAAAGGGGACATTTACACCAGCTAAAAGGGGGAGGCTGAATCAGTATGCCTACGAACTGCCCGTAAGTGGTGATGAGTTTGTGGTAGAAGGCAGGTTCGACCGCACCGTAAAGACAGGCGAATGGAAAATGTACGATTGGGTAATAAAAGATGCCGAAGTTGCCGACACCTTATTTTTCGCCAATTTTTCTTTTCAGAACAACGTAGCGGTAAATCGCTTCCAGTTTTATAGCCCTTACTCCGAAGTAGCCGGTAAACTTGATACGAAAGGCTTCACCGATGGTATATGGTCGTTTTATGTGCGAGACAGCATAAACAAAAAAAATAAATTGCTCAAAGAGTGGATTTTTGAAGACAACCAACTTACCAAAAAAGTATTTTACGAAAACGAACAACAAGTAGCCGAGTTACTTTTTCAGCAGGAAGATTCAATGATTACCCCTGTGGTGGAAGAGGTAGAAATCAATGAAAATTACTTTAAAATAATAGACCACATTGCCATTGCGAACAACGGCAAAGAAGCTTTTTTGCGCCTTAGAAACACGCAACGCCACGATGTGCCCCTTCTGCTCGAACTTATTGAGCGCCATGCTTCGGTAGATGCTTTGATAGAAAGTTTAGCAAAAAGTGAAAAACCTTTCCTGCTCAAAACAAAAATTAAAAAATACCCCTACACGGCGGAAGAAAAAGAAATACTCGATGTGCTCGATGAGAAAGTAAATGAAATTGATACCCTGCTGATAACGATTCAAAGAGACCCACAAATTAATCTTATTAAAATATCGAAAGAAGGTGTAAACAGAGTGTTAAATTCTTTGGAATCCATACGCATTCACTTGCTCGCCCCAGCGGATACGGTAATTCACTTGTACGAAAAGGGCTATTTAGAGTACCTCAATCGAGGGACTGTCTTTCAGGAAATTGTAACGCAAACGCCTAAACACCTGCCTGCTACCTACCTGCACAAAAACGACACAATCCCCTACAATTACACGCTTCAATACACACAAATTGACCGCTCACAGCCTGTCCTTCAGCAATTTAGCCGCTACATTGCCAACGTAGAAAAAGAAATCGCCCTGCTCAAAGATAGTCTGGACGCATACATTTCTGAGGTAAAAAAAGCCGAAAACTTGGTAATGCTCGAGGCGGTGTTGGTTGATAAATACGAAACGGTAAAAAGACGCATTGCCGACGACCTCTACGAGCCACATAACAACCTCGCAGGTTTTCCCTTAGGCGAAACGCTGGTGCAATTTCTCGATGCGGAAGTAGGGCGTTACTCGGAGTCGTCCAAAAAGGAGAAGGAACAGGTAGAGCGTTTGATTGATTGCATAACATCGGTAGAGCGGATGGTGGCCTTGTTGGTCGAAACGCCCAACGAGTTTTTGAAAATCAAAGAGTTGTACACACGGCAGGTGTTCAATCCCTACACGTTTACGAACATGGAGGAGCGGGTGAGGCCGAGCATTTACCGCGCCTTTGAGGAAATAGTATTGCCCGCCTGCTTCCAGAACCTCAAAACCCTTACGTGTGAAAATGTGGGCAATTGTGCGCAAAATTTTTCAAATGTTTTTGAAGGGATGGTAACGGTCTTAAAAAGAGATACCAAAAGGGAAGAGCGACGCATTAAACGAATGGATGAGGCGCAGCGTATTGCCGATCTACTTGATATGACTCTCTACTTTACGAACTAATGCACATGAAATCATTCTTACTCACAGTTCTTATGTGCACATTGCTTCTTCCAGCTTTTGCACAACAACGACCGCGAACTTTTGAGTCGTTCGGCTCTAATCTTTGGGTGGGCACGTACAATCAGTTTCGCCTCTCAGAAAAGCTTTTTTGGCGCGCTGAGATGCACTATCGCCGAGGTGGATACAATGACGTGCCTTTTGTGGGGCGCATGGCGCAAATTTACAACCGTCATGCGCTCAATTATTTGGTTTCGCCCGTGTTTAACGTCTCTTTGGGAGGGGTGGTACGCTTAAATTTCACCTCAGACCCCGGGAATGAAGCGCTCGACCCGCTGCTCCACGAGCCACGTATTTGGCACGAATATTTGTTTGTAATGCCATTTCCGCGCTTTCAGCTATACCACCGTATTCGCATCGAGCACCGATGGAGCAAAAGCAATGCGTTAGGTTCCGAGTGGTTGTATAGAGACCGCTGGCGGTACAAGTTTTTTATGAAGATTCCGTTGAATAGCACACGCTTAGCCCCCGGTACATTTTATTTTAATCCGGATGTAGAAATCATTATGCAGAGCGGAAAGCCTGTCATAGACAGCCCGCTTGAAGACCTTCGGATTTATCCATCTTTTGCATATATTTCTAGTCCTCGCGTAACCTACTCAGCAGGTTTGATGTACACCACAGGACAGCGTCTGTTCGATGGTAGTGTGTACCGGCAGCGCTGGGTTATTCGCGTGAACGCATATGTTTCTCTCGATCTCCGAAAGGAGAAGAAAAAAGTACCTAAAATTAAACTTTCCGATTAATCTTTTCCGCATCGGATATGAAAAAAATACACACACTCCTTACCCTTGTACTGGTAGTTCTGGTAGCTGTTTTGGCAGTCGGGCTATCGTATTTTTACAAACAAGCAAAAGAAGCAGGTGGTACCTACGCGCAGGAATATACCGAGCGCGAGCAGGTGCTTAACGCTACCTTGCAAGCTCTACGCGAAAAAAGCGAAGCCGATGAGTTGTTCATTGCCGGTGCGTACGACTCTGCGATGCACTTGTATGCCCTACTGTCGCCTGTTTCCGAGCGGGATAGGTTAGTAAGCCAACGCCGGCAAGCGATGCAACGCCTCGGCGAGCTGGTGGAAGCCATTGAAAGCTCTGAAAACGCGCAAAACTCGGCATTTTCGCAAGTAAAACAGCTCAAAGAAGCGTTCAGCAACGAAACCATGGACTTGGAGTATTACTACGAGCGACGCATGGACTCGCTGCGCAGTCACTTCTCCTTGCAAATTGCCGACCTCAACAGCCGCTTGGAAAGTGCTATGCGCGAGGCGGCTTCCTCGAAAAGTGCGGCAAAAGACGTGAACTCGCTTTCGTTTGCCAGCGAAAGTGGTACGGCGCGTGTACTGTACTTCGGAGAAGTGCAAAAGGGCAAAGCTTTTGGCAAGGGAATGGGCTATTACAGCACGGGCAGCGTGTATGTAGGCGAATGGAAAAATAATGTAAAGCATGGCGACCACGGGGTGTACCAATGGCGCGACGGCGACCGCTACGAAGGGCGGTACGAGAACGGTAAGCGCAGCGGCAAGGGCACATACTACTGGAAAAGCGGCGACCGCTACGAAGGAGAGTGGGAAAACGACAAACGCAATGGCGAGGGCACGCTCTACGACAGCGACGGGAAAATTAAAATGAGCGGCTTTTGGGAAAACGATGAGCTTATTCGTAACACAAATAATGCGAATTAACCCTTAAAAACACCTACGTTGGTGTTCCGCAAATCATAGTACTTTGATTATTTGGCAAGTTTATACGCATAATACAGGTGTAGCGTCCGCATGGTAGGTAGCTTTCCGTTGATGTACATGCGACTGTCGTAGCTTTGCAGCGGTACAAAGCCTATGCCGTACCGAAGTCCTATGCGCATCTGTTCTCGCATCTTATACTCAGCTCCTAACAAGTACGAATAATCGAAGCGGCGGAAGGCACTACCAGCCGAAAGCACTTCTTCGCTGCCATTTTCTGTAAACCGATAAACGCCTCTTAGTAGCATACCCGGCTGAATGCCTCCGTGCAGGGCTATTTTGCGGTTCAATCTCAAACTCAATAGAATGGGCACGTCGAGGTAAAAGGCGTTGATACGCTCTTTGTTGCGGTCCGACCACGAAAGCGTGCCACGTTGGGCTATCAGGGCTTCGGCCTTGAAAAATAACACCTCGTCGTCGCCGTAGTGTACGTATCCGCCAAATTGGACACCCGGCCGCACATTAAGGCCTTGTAAACTACTTACATCCGAAAAGGTTAACCCGCCGATGACTCCGTAGTCTTGAGCTGCTAAACGGTGTGAAGAGGATACGAAAAACACGGCATTCGTTAGGCATATCCACGCAATAAAACGGGTACAAACGCGCAAGGAAATGTATCTGTGCAAAGCGTTGGAGTTAGTTTTGTGAAACAATACAGCCACAAAGATACGGATTTTATTGTTTTTGCCAATGTATTAAAAAAAGCCCCTCCATTTGGCGGGGCTTTTTTTAGAATGTTGTGCGTGTATTTAATTTGAATACTTGACAAAGCGTTTGACAAGGCGAATGTTCCCACTTGTGAGATGCACGGTGTAGGTGGCGTTTGAAACGTTTTGTAGGGTGAGTGTATGCTCGTCGCCTAACTCGTTGGGCATGAATTTTTTGCGCAGAATCAACCGCCCGAAGGTGTCATAGACTTCGAGAAGGGTTTCTTGCCTTTGTAGCGCCTTGGGGATGTCGGCAAGGGTTACAAACGATTGCGCCGGATTGGGAAACAACAGTACTCCGAATGAGCTTGGGTCGGGCGTTACGAAGGGGGTAGTTGGCATAACCTCCGCCTGACAGCCATTGGTAAACTGCACGCTGGCAAGGTAGCTTCCTTCGTCTTCGGCAGGCACAAGGCGCAGCGGGTCGCCCAA
>CAYUJH010000091.1:0-7643 GCA_964444995.1 uncultured Roseobacteraceae bacterium
AGATAAAAAAATAAGTCTTACCACCCGACAGTCGGCAGGTTCATGGGGGTTTTTGGGTTCGTTTAACAGTTTAGAAGGTACTGTGGGAAAACTCAGCTATTACACCTACTACCAACACAAACGAGGAGACGGCTACCGACCAAATTCTGGCTTCACGGCGCATAATTTTTACGGAGGATTTGACTATGCCTTTACCGAAAAACTTTCTGCGAGCCTCGAACTAACCAAAATGAATTACCTCGCCCAACAAGCCGGCGGGCTAACCGACCGAAATTTTCAGGAAGACCCGCGCCGCTCTTTTCGCGACCGCAACTGGTTTAAAGTAGATTGGAACTTAGCCGCACTTACCTTTACCTACAAGTTCTCCGACCGCACACAGCTAAACACGCGCAACTTTGTACTGGCAGCCTCTCGCTATTCTGTTGGAAATCTGGAACGAATCAATATGGCTGATTTTGGCGAGGAGCGCACCCTGATTGCCGGCGATTTTCGCAACCTTGGCAACGAAACGCGGCTCATGCGCTGGTACACCTTGGGCCGGCAAGTGCACACGTTTCTGGTGGGCACACGCCTGTACCAAGGCACCACCACCGCGCAACAAGGCTGGGGCAGCCGAGGCAGCAATGCCGATTTTAACTATCTAAATCCCAATGACTTAGAAAATTCTTCGTATCGCTTTCCAAACCGTAACTACGCCCTTTTTGCCGAAAATATATTCAATCTGACTTCTAAACTGAGCCTAACCCCCGGTGTGCGTATCGAGCATATACAAACGTTTGCCGACGGCTACTACAAGCAATACGTCTATGATGCGGCCGGTAACATCATTGTCGAAAATCGGTTCGAGGAGAGCCTCAATCGTTGGCGCGGCTTTTTACTTTTTGGCTTGGGCATGAGCTACAAAATGCACGAAACGGCAGAGCTATATGCCAATCTCTCACAAAATTATCGCGCTATCAATTTTACCGACCTGCGCATTAACAATCCCAATTTGCGCGTAAACCCCGACATTGCCGACGAGCGTGGTTATACCGCCGATCTTGGCCTAAAGGGCAAGAAAGGAAACCTATTCACCTACGAACTTACCCTGTTTTATATTCGCTACTTTGGCAAAATTGGGCAGGTACTCCGCACCGACCCCGTGCTGTTCAACGATTACCGCTATCGCACCAACATTGCCGATGCGCGCAATACCGGTATGGAAGCCTTTATCGAACTCTCCCTACTGCCTCTATGGAAGCAAGAGAGTCCGCATCTTACATGGACCGTCTTTTCAAATCTCGCCATCATCGATGCCCGCTACATTCGCACCGAAGATACCTCCATCCGTAACCGTAAGGTAGAAATGGTACCGCCGGTTACCTTAAAGCTAGGAAGTTCTGTTCGCTACAAATCTTTTTCTTTTTCGGGGCAATACGCCTATGTTGGCGAGCATTTTTCCGATGCATCCAATGCCGTGCGCACCGCTACGGCGGTAGAAGGCATTATCCCTGCCTATTCGGTGGCCGATATTTCGGCGAGTTACCAGCACAAATCGTTTACCTTAGAAATAAGTGTTAATAATTTGCTAAACGAGCAGTATTTTACCCGCCGTGCCGATGCGTACCCCGGCCCGGGTATTATTCCCGCCGACGGAAGAGGTTTTTATGCAACCTTGGAAATGAAGTTTTGAGGACAGACAATGCACACTGCTTACCACGAAGTCTGAATTTCTCCTTAGCTTTGGCCTGTAGCACATTCTTTAAAAATTTCTAATTTTCCCCACTATGCGCACAGAAAAAAAATTAATTGTAGTAACGGGCGGCAGCAAAGGCATCGGTCGCGCTATCATTCACCGGTTTGCGGCGGAGGGCTTCGATGTGGCCGTCTGCGCACGCAAACTCACCGACCTGCAACAGCTAAAAGCCGAAGTAGAAAGTGCCTACCACAACAAGGTATATATACAAACAGCTGACCTTTCGAAGCGCGAAGATACGCAGACCTTTCTGGCGTTTGTAGCGCGTATTGGTATGCCGGTGGAAGTGCTGATTAACAACGCAGGGGTATTTATTCCCGGTGCGTTGCACGAAGAAGCCCCCGGCGCACTCGAAACCATGATAGAAACCAACCTCTACAGTGCCTACGACATGACCCGAGGGATTCTGCCCGCCATGAAAGAGCGTCTGCATGGGCACGTGTTCAACATCTGCTCGATTGCCAGCATTACCGCCTACGCAAACGGCGGCTCGTACTCCATTTCCAAGCACGCCCTGTACGGCTTTTCGCGCTGCCTGCGCGAGGAAATGAAACCGCATGGAGTGCGCGTAACGGCGGTACTGCCCGGTGCTACGCTCACGGCGAGTTGGGAAGGCATGGACTTGCCCGAAACGCGATTCAGCCCTCCCGAAGACGTAGCCGAAATGGTATGGGCAACCTACCGACTTTCGCCGCGCAGCGTAGTGGAAGATATTGTCATTCGCCCGCAGTTGGGAGATATTTAGCCGAAAGAGCAATAGCTAACAAGGTTTTAGCGTCTTGCAACGAGCCATCGTGCAGGGCGGCTTGCAAGGCTTGGGGGGTGTAGCGCACAAGGGCGATGTCTTCGTGTTCTTCAAGCAGCCCCCCGCCTTCGCCTACTTTGTCTGCTTCCGATACCCGGGCGTAGTACAAAAAGACACGCTCCGACGAGCCGCCCGGCGAGACGTAAAACGTGCTCAGGTGTTCGAGTTGGGCAGGGCGGTAGCCAATTTCTTCTTCCAACTCGCGGCGCACACACTCCTCCGGCTCCTCGCCCACTTCGAGCACACCCGCGACAATTTCGGTGAGCCAGCCCGGCCCTTGCCCGTGGGTAGGAAAGCGAAATTGCTCCACAAGTAAATACTCGTTCCAATCGCTGTGATAGACCAAGGCAGCGACCGCATCCCCACGCTCTAACACCAATCGGCGCACAGGGCCGCTCATCGTCCCGTCGTACTGTTGGTAGGAAACGTGCCCTTCGTCTATCTTCAAAAAATCGTTAAACAGGCGTTTTCTCGATAAAATCTCTACTTTTTTCATGTTGTTTATTTTTAGAAAAATGAAAACGGAAAAGTAAATATCTAAAAATATAGCACGATTTATCCGATGTAAGGGCTGACAAGGTTTTGTTTGTCTGCTTTTCAATGACTCACAAGGTCTGACCTTTTCGAAGCTACTGCCACGCTTCGTACTTCCCAATTCGTAATTGAAAACACAAATTGTTACCTTTGGAAAAGGTCTGAGACCTTAAAAACCTCGTTTTTTTATTCAACCCTAACGATACGCTCATCGCAGGCATTGGCCGACATATCGCCCGTTTTGTTTCTCAGGTGCTGCTACGCACGCTGTATTTTGTGCTCGTTATCAGCAATTTTCTGATGTTCCTGATACAATTTCCGGCCGTACAGCAATTTTTAGCGAAACGCGCCGAGGTGTTTTTGAGCAACTACTTGCAAACCGACGTGCGCATCGGAGGGATTGGTGTGGCGTTCCCAAACTACCTACTCATGGAAGGTATCGCCCTGCACGACCACCAAGGCGATACTTTATGGGCAAGCCGCGAGCTACGCGCCGACCTGTTTTTTGAAGAACTGCTCCGCAAGCGCGTGGTGATTGAAGACCTAATTTTGGAGGATGCCACTGCGAAAATTTATGCCTTGCCCAACGGCCAGCTCAATTACATGCCTCTGCTCGCCCTGCTGACCGACACCACGCGCCAAGCCGTCGCCGAGGAGGAAACGGGCGTAGCGTGGGGGTTTTCTATCCGAAATATCTTGCTAAAAAAAATACATCTTTTGTACGATGACCCCGCCGAAAAGCTGTACGTGCAGGCGTACATTGGTAATTTCCGTGGGCAAATGCGCGAGTTCGACCTCGAACCGCTTCGTGCCCATGTGCAATACATAGAGCTACAAAATACACAGCTTACCTTTCGGCAGGGCCTGTTAGAGCGCGACGAAGTGCCGAGTGCGCTGCCCGATAGTGTACCCGCTACCGCGTCGGCTTTTCCCGATATTTTCCTGCGCGAGCTAGGGCTGCAAAACGTACAGGCTTTCTACGAAGACTCTGTTTCGCAGCAACGCGCTACGGCGAAAATTACACATCTTCGGGCAATCGCACAGAAAACCGACCTCAATGCTAAACACATTGCCCTAAACCGCATCACCCTGTACGACAGCGACTTGAGCTACGAGACGTGGGCTATACCCAACGAGGTACCAGCCCATACGCCGCCACGCGCTACGCCATCTGCTGCTCCCCAAGCCGAAGAAGGTAGCTGGGCGTTTCGCCTCTACGAAATCGAAATGGCGGGCAACCGATTTGCGTACAACAACTGGAACGAACCAACGGCAGAAGGTTTCGACCCCAACCACCTGTTGGTGTACGACCAAGCCCTTTTTGCCGAAAATTTGCTATTCAACGACTCTACCTTACACGCCGATGTTCGGCAGTTTTCCTTTGCCGAGCGGAGTGGCTTTCAGGTAAAACGCTTGCAAATGCAGGCCGAGGGCAACCGAAGTAAGCTCATCGCCCATGATTTTGTGCTCGAAACGGGACATTCGCTCCTCAACGAATATATTTCGCTCGAATACCCCTCGCTTGCAGGCATCGCCGACGATTTGAACGCGCTGCGTCTAAATTTAAGTGCTAACAAAGCGCGGCTGGGCATTACCGATGTCTTTTACTTTTTGCCCAGTTTGAAAGATTCCCTGCCCGAGTCGCTTTGGAAAGACCGGCAACTCACGGCCGACTTTAGCTTGCGCGGTAGTTTTAAACAGATGGAAGTCTCGAAGTTGTGGATTTCGCTGCCTCAGCAGTCCTTCTTGCGCATGAACGGCACACTGCGCGACTTGCTCGAAACGCCCCACATTGACCTGCGGCTCGACACCATGCGCCTCTACGCCAAGGACTTACGCCCTTTACTGCGCGGCCTACCGGTAGAAACCTACATGCGTTTGCCCGAAGAAATTGCAGCGAAGGGAAGTTTTAAGGGAACGGCCACTGCTTTTGCCTCGCAGATACAGCTACGCACTTCGTTGGGCGATGCTCAACTTGCGCTCACCCAACTGCCCGATACGTCTGGCACTGCGCTCCCACCGTTTACCGCCGAATTTGCCGTGCAACAGTGGCAACTGGGTACGTTTATCTATCAACCGGAATTGCTAGGGGCGTTCTCTGCTGCGTTTTCGGTAGAGGGTACGCACTTGCTAGACGGCGACCCACGCGGCAGCCTGCAAGCTACGCTCCCCTATGCCGACGTGTACGGCTACCGTTACCGCGATGCTTCTTTGGAAGGCGACTTTTCGTTAACAGGATACAAAGGAAGCTTTACCGTCAACGATTCTAACGCACAGGTGGCGTATTACGGTAGTGTGGATTATATAGAAAACACCTTGCGCACCGATTTTTCGCTCGAACTCAAACACTTGAACCTCAATGCATTGCAGTTAGCAGAACCGTATGGTCCTGCTCATGCACTTCAAGCCAATCTCCGCACCGACCTGACCCTCTCGCCGGAGGGCTATCTCAACGGCACGCTGTCGGTAAAGGATGCGGCCATACAAAAAGAGACGCGCAGTTGGCCGCTCCGAAGGCTCACCGCCTCGTTTCAGGAAAGTACCGACAATTTTGGCGTAGCCCTGCGGTCTAGTTGGTTCGATGCCGATGTACAAGGCAATGCCTCCTCGGCAACGCTATTTAGTGAGCTGCACAGTATGTTCTATCAGTACTACGCCTACGGGCCGCTGCCGCAAGCCGATAGCATCGGCCGACGTATGCACGTAGAAGGAACGCTCAAAAATACGGAGATAGCTCAGTTGTTTTATCCCGAAATTGAAAACCTCGAAAATGGCAGTTTTTCGCTCGATTTCGACCGCGCACAGGCAACCCTCAACGGAAGTGTTCGACTTCCTTCGATGACCTACAACGGTATTACGTTCGACGATTTTCAGGCGTACCTAGAAGGCGATGCCAAGCGGCTGCGCTACAAAATAAGCCTGCGCGAGGCGGGCAACGCGTCGCTACGGATTATCACGCCCACGCTTTCGGGGCAGGTGCGTGCCGATAGCCTACTTTCGCGCCTAAACCTATACGATAGCTTAGGCTACGAGCAGTTTGTGATAGGCACTGTAGTTACCGGCTGCGACAGTGTTTTTCAGTTCCATATCAACCCCGAAGAGTTTGTCATCAACTACGAGCGTTGGGATATCCCTCACGACAATGTGCTATTAATCGCACCAAACGTAGTGCGCTCGGAGGGTATGTTTTTCGAGGAAAAATACGGTGGGCAACGCGTTGGGCTCGCATTGTACCAGCCCGATTCTTTGCAGACTAACCTCACGGTACTCTTTGAGCACTTCCAACTCGCTTTTCTCACACGGGCTGTACAAACCGAAACGGACTTGTTAGGCGGGATAGTGAACGGAGAGTTACAGGTGGAAGATATCTTGGGTAATTTCACCCTAAAAACCAACCTGCATATTGAAGACTTTTCTCTTTTTGGCGACACCTTGGGCAATCTTGCCGTGTATGTGCAAAACGAGGAAAATGCGCCTTCGGTCTATGCGCTCGATATCGCCCTGACCGAGCGCGGCAACGATGTGCATTTAACAGGAACATACCAGCTCGCTGAAGAGAAAAATCCGATAGACCTTGCGCTAGAGATTGGAAATTTTGATGTAAGCAGTTTAAACCGGCTTACATTTGGGCAACTTTCCGAGCTATCGGGCGCGATGCAGGGGCGCGTAGTGGCGAAGGGCAACATAGACCAGCCCATTGTGCGCGGCAGCGTGTTGATGTCGGAACTCAATTTCCGCCTCAACTATCTCAATGCGGCGTTTTCGATGACCAACGAACGCCTGCGTTTTGAGCCACAAGGTATTCGCCTCAGCAATTTCCAACTCAAAGACGAACAGGGCAGCGAAGCCACCCTCGATGGAAATATCTTCACGACCAATTACACCGATTATAGTTTTGGCTTGCGGGTCAACACTAATAACTTTATGGTGTTAAACACCACGGCAAACGATAACGAATTATTCTACGGGCGCGTCTTTGTAAGCAGCAGGCTCGACATTAGCGGCACGCCCGACCTACCCATTGTAAAAACGCGCACCAAGATTCTGCGCGGCACGACACTGACCTACATCCTGCCCGACGAAAGCCTCGAAACGGTCAATCGTGAGGGTATTGTGGAGTTTGTGAAACGCACAGAAGATTCTACGCTCGTGGCCCTAGAAATAGAACGCAAAGAAGAGATAGGGTTACTAGGGATTGATTTTGAAGCAAATTTAGAAGTAGATAATAACGCAGAACTTAACATTGTAATTGACCCCAATGCCGGCGACCGGTTGAACGTACAAGGGGGCGGCTTACTGAGCTTTGCGATGACCCCCTCCGGCCTGATGACCCTCAGCGGGACATATACCCTTGAGCGCGGCACGTACCTGCTCACCTTCTACGACCTTGTACGCCGGCAGTTTAGCATCAAGTCCGGCAGCCGGCTCATCTGGACTGGCGACCCCTACAACGCCTCGCTCGACCTGACCGCCCTCTACGAAACGCGCACCGTACCCGCCGAACTATTCCCCCCGACCGATAACCCCGCCGAGCTACGCGCACGGCAGCAGCAACTTCCCTTTGTGGTC
>CAYUJH010000092.1:0-7608 GCA_964444995.1 uncultured Roseobacteraceae bacterium
GGCGAGGCCGCAATCGCTGCCTGCGCCGCTACTGCCCTCCCCACCGGCGGGTATGAGGGCATACTGGGCAAAGAGCGGCAGGCTGCACAGGCTCATGCACGCAGCCACAAAGAACGATTTTGTAGAAAAGGATAACATAGCAGAAGGATGCGAGAGGGTTAAGGAGATGAAAATTTTTAACATTTCCCTGCAACATACTACATTATTTTGAAATATTCAAAGAGACGCGGTTAATCTCGCCTCTCTATCACCTGAATCGCGTCCCTATTTTTCTGTATGCTACGCTTCTTCGAGTAACTCGAGCACTTCGGCGAGCGCGTCGAAATCGTTATGACCTAGTTGCAGTTCTTCGCCTGGGTACAGGGCGATGCCCGCCGGCTGAACTTCTGCCAAAACGTGCAGGACATTTTCTTTGTCTAGTCCAAAACCGATAAAAATAGGATATTTTTTGGCGATTTCTGCCAAGTATGTGCAGTTTGTTGCGGACAGCGTATCCTCACTTTCTACGAGGAAAAAAGCCGTTCGGTGGGCGTATGCAGCCAGCGTCTGCTCAAAGGTTGCTTTTTCTACCGCTCGAAAGGTAAGGCGCACGACGAGCGGCGGCGTTTCGTCGTCGGGGGGGAGTTGGGGGAGCAGAGAAGCAGGGACTTCGAGGTATGCTACGCCTTCGGGCAGGGTAAGTGCTTGGGGCGCGTCCACTTCGGCTACGAACGAAACACCGGCGAGCCAGCTAGTAATTTCGGTGAAGGTGTCCGCCTCTAAGGCGCGTTGACCGGTGAGCGGAAAGCCTATCATTTCTACGCCCATGCCGGCACAATAGCGTGCTTCGTGCAGGTTGGTAACATGACTTACTTTTACGCGTGTTTTCAGTTGCATACAGTCTTGTAGAAGGGTTTTTGAGTGCCCACTCGGTACGTAGTGTGCGTTATCGTTTTTTGATAGAGGCTACAAAGGCGGACTCTACCTGCCAATCGCGGGCGAGTTTGAGCATCGCCGCAGCTTCTAGTTCGCTTACGTAGCCTTTCTTTTGGTTGGCATCCCACACCATAGCGAGGTGCGATAGGCGCACCTGCGGGTCGAACTTGAGCATGACCTCGGCAAGGTACTCCCGTGCACGGTCAAATGCGTCGTAATAATCTTCACTAATAAATGCTTGCGCCCACTGCAATTCTTCGATGCCCCCGATATTCTCGGCGGTTTCGTCTAGCATTTGTTGCTCGTCTTCGTCTAATCCGTGGTAGTGAAAGATGACCGATTTGAGTAGTAAGTACGCTTTTTTTTCTTCCTGAGTCATGCGCTGAGAGGCTTTCTGTCCGACAAATATACGATTTCCTTGCAGGATTTAACCATGCAAAACGATATTTACACGAGTGCGAAGTTAATACATTTTCACGGGATTGATTTTCAACATTTTATATCTATGTAAGATAAAAGGTAGAAAATGCATAAATATCTCACAAATATAGTCAGCTTTATGCCTTAGTATGTACTTTTCGCCACTTTGGGGGTTTGCACCGCAGCACCTTTTACCTCGCGCAGCCGAAAATAAATCGTCCCCCAAAACAAGTCCACCTTTACTTCTTGGCAAAGTCCGTGGCGATAGGTGTATTGGTTGGCCTTGCCGTCGGGCAGGTGCAGCAGGTAGGTGTGGGCCTGCTGCGCGGGCGTAATTTTGCAGTCGTCCGCGAAACGCTCGGAAAATGTTTCCGATACATGCGTGGGCTCTGAAAAGTAGAGTTTTACTACGCTTTCTACTATGGGTTCGTAGCGGGTGCGCTGCTTCCCGTCTTGCTGGCAGGCATAAAAACGACCGTTCCATATCACCTCCGACGACTCGCGCTCCTTGCCGTCGAGCAAGGTTTGGGTATGTGCATAGGTCAGTTTGCCGTGTTTCAGCACGCTTTTATAGACCGAATGTGCTTCAAATTTTTTGATAACGCGGAAAGATAAATGCGTTTCGGCGACGTATTGCGTAGTGGCCGAGTCGGTGTCGAGGCGCGTTACGGTCAGCGTGCCAATGGGGCTAGTGCCTTTTAACACGTCGTAATAAAGCGTCTGCGCCGAAAGGGGGGAAAGGCTGTTCATGCAAAAAAATAAGGCTAAAAGAAGGACAAATCTGGTGTTCATGTGTTATTTAGTTTACTTGTCAGAATGCAAAAAATTATCCCAAGGGATGCCTGTTCTCTTTTTGGTAAGATACTTACTACGTGTTAAGATGTGCTACTATTGCGCGTCTGTGGAGGTCAGGACTTGTAAATCAGTAAAAATCAAGTAAATCAAGCTAAGAAAATCCTCAAATCACACAAATCTTTGGTATAACTCACACACACAACGTACAATATAATTTTTTTTGGTATGATAACGATACTCTCTCCGGCAAAAAGCCTCGATTTTGAAACACCTCGCACGGTAGATGCCCACACGGTGCCTCCCTTTCGCTCCGAAAGCGAAGCCCTCATCGGAGAACTGCGCAAAAAGCAGCCCGAACAGCTTGTTTCGTTGATGAATATAAGCGAAAAATTGGCAGAACTCAACTTTCAACGCTTTCAAGCGTGGGATTTTCCCGAAAACAAAGCGACAGACGACACCCGCCCAGCCCTTTTTGCCTTCCAAGGCGACGTGTATCAGGGGCTGCAAGCCGATACGCTTTCGCACGAAGCCGTGCAATTTGCCCAAGCCCACTTGCGGATTCTCTCCGGCCTGCACGGCCTGCTCCGCCCGCTCGACCTGATTCGCCCGTACCGCCTCGAAATGGACACGAAGCTCCCTGTGGGCAGGCACCGCCACCTGTACACCTTTTGGGGCGATAAAATTCAGCAAAAACTTTTGGAAGAGGTTGCGCACAGCGGCAGCGCAGTGCTGCTCAACTTAGCCTCGAACGAATATTTTAAGGCCGTGCAGCCCAAAACGCTCGGCGTACGAACCATTACGCCAGTGTTTAAAGAACGAAAAGGCGACAAACTGCAAATCGTGAGCTTTTTTGCCAAAAAAGCACGGGGCATGATGGCGCGTTTCGTCGTGGAGCACGCCCTCAACGAGCCAGAACCGCTCAAGGCCTTTGCCGAAGAGGGATACGCCTTCGATGCGTCGCTTTCTACGGAAAACGAGTGGCTATTCGTACGCGGATAGGAGAAGCGAAAAAGAAAAGAAGCAAGAAACGAGGAAAACCGACGGGCGTTGGCGCGTCGGTTATTCTTCCAAATAGATTTCGAGCAGGCCGTCGGGTAGGGAAACGTTCACTTGCTGCGTGTCGCGCACTACGTTGTGCACGATTTCGTCGGTGATAGGAATGAGCACTTCCTTGCCCTTGTACTGCATCGCGATAAGGTCTTGCCCGTTGGTCGCATAGACATCGGCAACGGTGCCGAGTGCGCCGAGTGCGGCACCGTGCACGGTAAATCCGATAATTTCGTGGTAAAAAAACTGCCCTTCTTCGAGTTCGGGGAGTAGTTCGAGCGGCAAAAACACCGTCGCTCCTATCAGGGCTTCGGTTTGCTCTAGGGTGTCCACCTCTTCAAACTTTACGATAAACCTATCGGTATGCGGATGAATGTATTCCACGAAGTACGGCACAAGGCCATTTTTTTGCTCTAAAAATACGCTTTCTACGTCGAGGTAGCGGCTTGGGTCATCGGCTTCGATAAGCATCGAAACTTCTCCTTGCAAGCCATGCGCCTTGGTGAGGTAGCCTAGCTCAAAACATGCTTCTTTTTTCATGGGTTCTCTCGAAAAAATCGTTGGAATATCTACGCTACTGGCGTTTGCTCTTCTTTTTTGCGCGAAATGTTAGGCGTTTTACTCCGACTTTCCGAATACCGGCGATAGACGGCAATACCGAAGCCGAAGGTCATAAGGAGCGTACCCAACCATAGCAAATTTATCCACGGCTTAACCACCGCGTTGATGATTACCCAGTCTTTTTGCGTCGTCGCCACCGAGAAGGCAAAGGTTTCAGTTTCCGGCTGAATGCGCTCGAAGACGATACGGATACCCAAATCCCTATTCACGACCGGCGCACGCCCCACCTGCTGCCCTTTGATGATAAACAGCGGCGTAAGGGCATACACATCGGGCGAGGCAAGTACGCGGAAATTCGCCTGTACGGCTACGTCCTGCGTTCCTAGTTCGGTTTCTACCAAGTCGTTTGTGCGCACTACGTTATCGAGAATGGTGATGTAGTCGTTGATAATGAGCGTATCGCCTATGCTTAGTTCGTGCTGTTCGGCTTCGCTCCATTCAATCTCTTCGTCGTCCACGGCGAGGTTGGTAATGTGGGTGTAGAGGTCTGCCGACGGAGTCCAGTGTACGTCGGGGGAGGGCACTGCGCCCATGTCGGGATTTATCTGCACGCGGGGGTACAAGAAAAAGACTTCGCCGTTGTTTTTGCGATATTCGATTTCGTAATAGACGTTCTCGTGATAGACATACACCGTGTCGCCGCGCTCGGCGTAGGTTTTCCCTTTCTGCACGATGGGTTCGCGCGCAATTTTATAGTACGGGTCGGCGGTACTGAGCAGGGCTTCCTTGGGGAAATAGCCCGGAATGTTGGGCGAGGTAAGCCGCGGCCCGCGATAGACAAGCTGGTAGTCCTGCATTTGGCGGGGCTGATTGCGGAACAGCAGCAGGTTTTTCTTGTTCATGTCTTCGGTGAAATCGGAGCTCCACTGCCGCCCGGAGGTATTGAGCGAAATTGTTTCGGAATAGCCCGAAGAAAACACGATGCCGATGAGCATAAGCGCCACGCCCGTATGCGTAATTGAGCCGCCTGCCAATTTGAGATTTTTCGCGCCCAACTTGAACAAGATACTCAGGTTAGAGACAATCGAATAGACCGAAACGGTGATGAGCAAGATGTATTTCCAGTCGCGCACGGCCGCCCCTGCGATAATCAGTGCCGAAAAAAGCAAGGCGAGGGCAACGGGATAGGTCAGGGCTTTGCGCAAGGCTTCGGGGTTCATCTTTTTCCACCAGAAAAACTGCCCCGTGCCCGAAAGCAATGCCACAAACAAAGCAAACCACAATTGAAATTTGGTGTAGAACAGTTCTGGCTCTGCCGGGGGGGCAACGGTAGAAATAATGCCGAAAAAGCCCAAGAAAGAATTGTAGACCGGAATAGAGGTGGGCACAAGCACCTGAAAAGCTGCCAAGCACAACACGGTTGCGCCACTGAAAATCCAAAATTCGCGGGTGTAGAACGAGAGTTCTTGGCTTTGCCCCGGAATCGCGTTCCAGTTGCGTGCCAGCAGCCCTACAGAAAGTGCCAAAAATGCAAAGAGGTAGATGAGCAACTGCCCGGACAGCCCTAGGTCGGTAAATGAGTGTACGGAGGCCTCGCCCAATACGCCGCTGCGCGTGAGGAAGGTGGCGTACAACACCAGCACAAAACTGGCAACGACTAACACCATCGCCGTTTTAAGGGCGGTTTGGTTGCGCTGATGCACAATCATGGTGTGAATTGCTGCTACTAACACCAACCACGGAATATACACGGCATTTTCTACGGGGTCCCAGTTCCAATAGCCGCCAAAGTTGAGCGTTTCGTATGCCCAATACGCGCCCATCATGATACCCACGCCCAAGATGCCCGCCGCAAAGTGCGCCCACGGAAGCGCAGGCTTTATCCACTCGCGGAAATTGCGCGTTTGCAAGCCGGCTATCAAAAAGGCAAACGGAACGAGGGTGGCGGCAAAGCCCAAAAACAAGGTAGGCGGATGAATGACCATCCAATAGTTTTGCAACAAGGGGTTTAGCCCCGTGCCATCGCTTGGTACAAAGTCGGGGTTCATTTGGAAAATGGGCGCGTCTAGGGCATCGCGCAGCAAAATAAACGGCGAACTGCCTATCTTAATATCAAACACAACCACGCCGAGAATCATCGAAACGAGAAAGCCCTGCACCAAGGCGAAGGTCTGCATGACGGAAGCCTCCCATTTTTTGGCCGTTTTGATAAGCACAAAACCCAGCAACACGTGCCAGAATATCCAGAGTAGGAAACTCCCCTCCTGCCCTTCCCAAAAGCAGGAAATCATGAAGTGCGTAGGCAAATTGTTCGAGGAGTGGCTCCACGCGTAGTGGTACTCGTAATAGTGGTTCTGGATGATGTGGAACAAGGCCGCCACCACGCCAAAAACCGCCAAGCCGTGTACCACAAACGCCCCACGCGCAAAACGCCGCCATGTAAACGCCTCGTGCTCGTCGGTCGCTTGTCCCAATTTATAATATGCATATACGGCCACCCAAGCGGCTACAAAGGCAGTAATGACCAAAAAATGACCTAAATTTCCTACAAAAAGGTGCATGGCAAAGCAAATTTATTTTCTAAGGTACTGAACACGACAAAGGTACAAACCGAATGCGGAAAGGTTGGCACGCCTGTACGTGTAAACCGCTTGTTTTGCCTGTGGGTACGGAGAAAGTCCCTTCTTTTTGAGGTTTTTTCACGAAATAAGCCGCGCAAATACTGCCACACTACGCCCGCACGTACCACGCCCACGCAATAAGTAGCGGATGCACCACCACCAAACGCACCCAGCCCACCCACAGGGGCACACACAGACTTTCTGCGCCCACGCATCCGTCGGTTTGCACAAAGTACACGTGCGAAGGCACAAACGCCAGCAGCATCAGCACGATGCCCACCGCTGCCAGCCGACGCGTGCGGGGCACGGCCACCCCTACGGCCAGCACCACCTCCGCCACCCCCGCCACGAGGTTAATTGCTTCGGGGAAGGGAAAATAGGGCGGAATAAGCGGTATATAAAAAGCAGGATTAACAAAGTGGTTTACACCTGCCAAGGCATAAAACACCACCAACAAGCCGAGCAAAAGCGCCTTCCGCTGCGCGCACAAAGAAGAAACAGACGACATATACTTGTATTTAACACGTTAAAAAAAAGCAACTCACTCCTCAAAGTTACAACATTTCCCTCAAGCCCGCGCCTCCGGCAAAGCCCCATGAAAAAGCCCCCAAAAACAGTAAAATGTGCTTGGAAATTTGGGCAAGGGGTGGTAAATTGTACGCTGAAAGTTTTGGGTAGGCAGATATTGCACGAAATTTTTGTCTCACAGCTTTTACATGAGCCAGTGGCATTTCGCCAAACCCTCAGTGGGTTTGGCGAAATGCGGAGCATGGGGAAAACGCCGTACAACAAACGCCTTGCGGCGATGCTCCTAGCGTCGCACTGTGTAGAGCTAGTTCGTTCTCAGTAATATAATAAAAGTATGAAATGTACAAACTGTGGATATAGTAGAAGGGTTGCAGAAAATTGTGCGAATTGTGGGATTTATCTTGAAATGGGAGGTTCATTTGAAGAATCCCTCATTGACTACTTTAGAAAAAATAAGATAACAAACACTCACATTTACATTTTTCCCACAATTTTAGGAAGAGATAAATCTTTTGGTCATTGGACAGAAGAAATAAATATTGAAAGATTCCTCAAATATGAAGGCGCCCCAAATTCGATGATTGGTCATTATGTTGACGTAATTGTTAATAGTTCCAATAATCATTTAATTCCAGGTTCGGGATTAGCAAAATATGTAAGGAACAAACTTTCAAAAGACTATGAAAAGGGTGCATTTCAAAATTACGCTTTTGGGTATTTT
>CAYUJH010000093.1:0-7599 GCA_964444995.1 uncultured Roseobacteraceae bacterium
CAAAAACGGTTTGTGTAGGCAAGGTGTGGCAAGTGTGCCAGATAGAACGATGTGCGCCCCCCGGCATACGATGTCTTATAAAAACGCAACATTTGGCATTACCACAAAAAAAACTATCTTTGCGGCGTATTGGGGACACTGAAGGGGCACACAGCCCCTTTTTTAGTACCTTGCCGTACCCTTACCACCTTTGGTTTACTTATGGACTTTGTAGAGAAAATAACAGAAATTGTAGAAAATGCCCTGCCCGACCCCTCTTTGTTTATCGTGGAGATAAAGGCGCAACTTAAAGGAGGCCGGCAAAAAATAAGCATCGTGGCCGACGGCGACGAGGGCATTACCATTGACCAATGCGCACACCTGAGCCGCAAGGTGGCCTTAGTGCTCGAAGAACTCGACCTGATTGCCGAGGCGTATAACTTGGAAGTTTCTTCGCCCGGTGCCGACCAGCCCATTGCGCTGCCTCGGCAGTACCTTAAAAACGTTGGCCGAAACTTCGCCTTTACCCTTACCGACGGCAGTACGATGGAGGCACGGCTCGACGAGGTAAACCTGCCTACGCTCTCCGTTACGCCCTACCGGGAAGTGAAAAAGAAAAAAACGTTTGACCCACTGCGCCAGCTCGACGTGTCGGAAATCCGAGAAGCCGCTGTTATCGTAACTTTTAGCTAAAAAACAGGGCAAAATAAACGCACAGAGTGCCTTTTACAAGAAAAATCTTATTATATTGATAATCAGTAGTTTGAAAAATATACATTCTAACCCTATCCTACCATGAACAGCTCGGATTTGATAAATAGCTTCGCCGAATTTGCGCGGCTCAAGAACATAGACCGTCCTACGATGATTCGCATTCTGGAAGACGTTTTCCGTACGATGATTCGCCGGAAGTACGAAACCGATGATAATTTTGATGTGATTATCAACGTGGACGAAGGCGACTTGGAAATTTTGCGCTATCGCGAGATTGTAGCGGACGACTACGACGAACCCGACTACGATGAAAGCCGACACATTCGTCTGTCGGAAGCCCAAAAAATTGAAGCCGATTTTGAGGTAGGCGAAGAGGCTGCCGAAGAGGTAAAAATCGAAGATTTTGGCCGTAGAGTGGTGCAAACAGCACGCCAGACACTTATCCAGAAGGTCAAAGACCTTGAAAAAGACTTGCTTTTTAATAAGTACAAAGACATCGTGGGCGACATTATCACCTGCGAAGTCTATCAGATTTTAGGCAAGGAAATTATCCTGCGCGATAGCGAAGACAAGGAACTTTCCCTGCCCCGCGAAAATCAGATTTCTAAAGACCGTTTCCGGAAAGGAGATGCCGTGCGCGCTATCGTACAGAAGGTTGTGATGGTTAACAACAACCCCCGCATTATCCTTTCGCGTACCTCGCCTGAGTTTTTGGAGAAACTTTTCGAGCGCGAAGTGCCCGAAATTTTTGATGGCCTGATTAACATTCGCAAGGTGGTGCGCGAACCGGGCGAGCGCGCCAAAGTAGCCGTCGAGTCGTTCGATGACCGCGTAGATCCCGTAGGCGCGTGTGTGGGGATGAAAGGCTCGCGGATTCATAGCATTGTGCGCGAGTTACAAAACGAAAATATCGATGTGATTAACTATACAGACAACCTAGAACTGTATGTGGCGCGTGCGTTAAGCCCTGCCAAAATCAACAGCATGAAAATCGACGAAGAGGCGCGGCGTATCTCCGTGTTTTTGAACCGCGACCAAGTTTCGATGGCTATTGGCCGCAACGGACAAAATATTAAACTCGCCAGCCGTTTGGTGGACATGGAAATTGATGTGTTCCGCGAGCTAGGCGACTACGAAGACGATGAGGAGGACGTAGAATTGAGCGAATTCCGCGATGAAATTGGGGAAGATTGGATGATTGACGAGTTCCGCCGTATAGGCCTAGACACCGCCAAGAGCGTGCTGTCGGTAAGCCGCGAAGACCTTATCCGCCGTACCGAACTTGAAGAGGAGTCTATTGATTTTATTCTCGATATTCTTCGCCGCGAGTTTGAGGAATAGTCGCCGTGTCTCGCCGAAAAACAAACAAACAAATAAAAAAAGACGCGCCCGAAAGGTGCGTCTTTTTTTTGCAGCGATACATCGGTTATGCTTACCAGCTCGTAGTGGCCAAAATTTTCTTGATGAGCTCGGTGTTATTATAAATCCCGATAAATTCCTCTGCCCCCGGGCCAAAGGCAAATACGGGCACGAGTGCGGCGCTGTGGCCGTCGTTGGCAAAGGCTGGGTCGAGGATGTTGTAGTCGGCTTTGCCAGCCTCATTTTTTTTGCTCGAAAGCGTATAGCCGCCAGTTTCGTGGTCGGCCGTAACGATAACGAGTGTGTTGCCGTCGCGCTGGGCGAAATTGAGTACTTCGCCCATTGTTTCGTCGAAGTCCAGCATTTCGGTACGCATATACTCCGCGTCGCGGGCGTGCCCTGCCCAATCAATTTGCGAGCCTTCAATCATCATAAAAAAGCCTTTTTCGTGCTGCGAGAGATAGCCGATAGCCATCTGGGTAGCTTTTGGCGAAAAGCCGCCGCGCCCGTCGAGCATACGGGGCATACCGTCGTTGGCGAGCAGATAGCCGTATTTCTTATCGAAGTCCCACTGTGCGGGTTGGTTGAGTCCTGCGGAGTCTATCACATAGCCGCGCTCGGCGAGGGTGGGGAATAGGTCTTGCTCGTCTTTGCGGCTGGCAAAAAACTTCGTGCCGCCACCGGCGAAGAAATGCACGGGCGCATCGAGGAGTTGTGTGGCAATGTCTTCTTGCATATTTCGCGATTTTACATGCGCGTAAAATGAGGCGGGTGTGGCGTGAGTAATCGCCGAAGTGGCAATTAGTCCGGTTTTGCAGCCTTTTTCTGCGGCAATTTCGAGCATACTTTTTACGGCGGCCGTGTCGGTATCTACGCCGATAGCACCGTTGTACGTACGCACTCCGGTAGCGATGGCAGTGCCTCCCGCGCCCGAATCGGTAATTTGGTGCGTCTTGGAGGAGGTGTTCATCAAGCCAATGTACTGAAAACGGGTGAAATTGGTCGGTTTTTCGCTAAGGTAAAACGATGCCGAAACTTGGCTTATCCCCATGCCGTCGCCGATGAGTAGTATCACGTTTTTGGCTTTGGGTGGCGCAGCGGCTTCTTGGGTAACTGGCTCGGCAGGCTGGCAGCCGCCCAGACTCCAAAGGGCGAGCAAGAGGAGCGCGGCTATGTGTGTTTTTTGCATACTATGTTGGGGTTGTAGGGTTTTGGGTGAAAAAATACCCCACAAATTTGAAGATTTTTGCGGGGTATGCCAATTATTTGCCTTTATGTCTGTGTGAAGTTTTACCCTTCGGTGTGCGGGTCTCCTTTTTTGAGCAGTTTAATGGTGGCCAGCCCCATCAGCACGATGACCACACCAAGAATGGCACTGAGCCACAACGGATTTTCGAGCAGGGGTTTTTTTGTTGTGTCGGGTTGGTCTTGTAGCACTTGTTTTCCGAGGACAAGTTCGCTGGGCGTTTCGGGTATTTTGTGTGTAAAACTTGTAAGGTCGTAGCGAGGGGCAATGGGCTTGGGCTTTCCGTAGGCCAATACGTAGCGCGTTCCGGCTTCGAGGGGGAGCGGGAAACGCCCGATTACCTCGTAGGCAACTCTTTGCACGCGTATATCTTCGATGCGCAGGGGCGTGTTGTCGTGGTTTTCGACTACCACCTGTAACTGCGAGGTAAAGACTTCTTGCGGAAGCCAATGCGTGTTCGGCTCGAGCGAGGAAAGGTACGAGCGCGTAAGCAGCCGGTAGTTGCGCACCCAGCCCGAAGCCGTTTTTACGCTGTCGGTAAAATAGCTCAGATGAAATTCGCGCTGAAAGTCGAGCGTATCGGCAATGCGGAAATGTATGGCAGAGACCGGTAGGCGGCTAGGTAGGTCTATGCCAAGCACGGTCTGCTTGCGTTGCGCGTCGTTCAACTGCTTGAGTTTGGTTTCGTAGGTGCGGTACTCGCCCTCTTTCACCTCGTAGAGGTTTGCGCGAAATTGCGCGATGCTCGGCGTTTCGTCCGACTCCACCAGCAGGCGGTAGAAGGCGTACTGCGAGGTAGGGAAGCTCAAGGTTGTGAAACGGTACGTGGTCAAAGGGTTGTCAATTGCGACAAGGCGCGCATTTTCGGCGAGTGTGAACCATGCTTTTTGGTCGTGGCTGCCTTGTATCTCCACATAGCCGTTGAAGTTTTTATTGCGCAGTTCCACGTCAATCTGGTTGATAGACGTGCCCTCTTTGACCGTTTGCAGTGTATAGTAGTATTTGCCTTCTTTTCGGCTGGGGTTTAGCAACCGAAACGACTCCTCGACGGCTTGCAGCGAACGGGCACGCTTTTGTACAAGATAAGGAATTTCGAGCGTATCGCCATTGGGTTTTAAGGCTAAGATGCGCAGGTCGGAGAGGCTCGGGTGTATTTCGCTCAGTACTTCGTCGGTGAGGGAAATGCGGTGCCACGTATCGCTCACGCCCTCTAGTGTATGCACATAGGTAAACGATTGTGCGCCCGCATGTAAGCTCATTGCGCAGGCTACTACGAAAAGAAAAATTTTATTGGTCATCGGAAATAAGGTCTTTGTATTTATTGTATAAAAAGGAGGCAATCAGCAGTAAAATCCCTAAAGAGATGAATACGACAACTTTGGAGAGGGTGTTTAGGTCGGCGATGTCGTAGAAAAACAGTTTTATGAGTGTAACAACGAACAAAGCTATGCCTGCCACCCGCACGACCTTTTGCTTTTGCCAGATACCAACACCAATCATGCCGAGCGCATACGTGCCCCACAAGATACTTAGCCCTAGCTTGTATGTACCCGAATAACCTTCTAGGCTCATCTGATGCAGCAGCTCACTGCTCGCCACAAATAAGCCTACGCCATATAGGAACAGGCGCAGCATTTTCACACGGCTCATACTCAACAAGCCGTGCTTGGCTTGTTGCCAAAGCCCAGCCGCACTCGCCGCCAAAGCCGCATACAAGACGTAGCGAATGAGCAGATGCCCTAGGCCGCGTACGTAGTAGTTGGCATTTTCTTGCTCGATGTAGGTCTGGCGTAGTTCGCTGCATTTGTACAAGCCGGAGAGGAGCGCGAGGAGCACCACGGCGCCGCCAACCCAAAAATTAAAGGAGGCCAATCCTTTTTGCTGCCAGCGCCGAGCGTTGAGCGTATTCAACGCCGCCATAAATAGTAGTGTATAGACAAACGCCCATACGGTTCCAAACTGTCGGAGGCTGTAGTCGAAGTACGTGCGCTCTACGTAGTCTTCCGCGACAATGTTTAGTAGGCTTGCCTCAAACTGAAGCGTCCAATACAGTTGGATTTCGTGCAAGAAGGTGTGGTAAGCCACAATACCAAGCAGTACGGTAAGCACCGCCCCAAACCAACGACTTGCCTTGCCTCGTTCCGAGCTTGCAAGGAGGCGATATTGCCAGAAAATTATACCAAACGCCGCAAGTACAAGCAATGCGGTCAGGAAAGTGGCATTGAAAAACGGAGTCGGCAGAGTGCCCACCAACGTGCGCTCGTTGTTGCTGTAGCCTTCTACCATATTTTCGTAGGTAGTATAGTCGTACGTATATTGTGGCCACGAGTTTTGCCAATCGAGCAGTAGGCTACCAAAGGCTAAGAGCGTGAGCGGATAGGCGGCGTAGCGGTAAAAAGCAATGCGCCGCCGCGTGCCGATATAGAAAAGCAGGGCTGCCTCGCCGGCCCACAGCAGGGTAATCCAGTTGCTTTTTAGTTGTATCGGTACGGCAAGGGTGAGAAAGACGAGCACCATGCCTACCACCAAGTAAAACAAATTGGTATCGGCGGTTTTGCGGATGTGCATCAGCTGCCCTACGGCAAAATGTACGAGCGCATTGGCTAAGGTAAACAGCCCCACATAGTTAAGTGCGGTACTAGCCTGCGAAAGCAGCAGATAGCCTAAGCCGAAATACACAAACGAATTGGCAAGCAACAGCGAAATATCGGCCCATACGAATAGCTGTCGCTTTTTGAGCTTGTAGGCAATAAATGCCGCATAGAAGATGAGAAAGAAAAGGCTAAAAAAAACGAGTGCCAACGTAAAGTGCGTGTCTTCTTTGTACTGCGTCACGTACCACGCCGAGGCAATCGCCCAGGTGAAGGCAAAGGAAAGATAAAACAGCACTTTCCAATACGTATAGATGCTTACTACGAGAATGGCCGTGTTTAAAAGAAGTATGTAGGTAAACAAAGCCGTTACGTTGCCCGAACCTGTGTTCACCAAGAACGGCACGGCATACGCACCTACTAACCCTAACACGGCGATGACCTGCTGCTGATAGGCAAGTGCCGCTACTATCCCGAAGCCGGTGAACACGAGCATGAGCACAAAAGCGACTAGGGGAGGGAACAGTGCGTAAAAATCGAAGGCTATGTACGTGGTGAAGTAAAAGATAGCGAGCGCACCGCTCAAAAGTACGGCACTGTATTTCTCGTACGAGGCTTTCAAGTAAAGGGCTACGGCAAGCAACCCTGCCCCGAAGGCGTAACTCAGCACAATGCGTGTTAGTGGGCTAATTAGCTCGTTATCAATCGCATACTTTGCCCCAATCGCTACGCCAATAACCGTAATGAGGATACCTACCTTGCTAACGAGGTTGGTGCCCACAAACGACTCGAAATTTTCCCTCCATGCAGCATTTTTAGGCATTTTGGGCAGCTTAGGCACTTTTTTTCGGGAGCTAAGTGGTTGTGGAGAAGGCTGCGCGGCGCGTTCTTCCCAAGCCGATTCGGTAGGACGGGACATCTCCTTGGGTAGTGGAGTTTCTGGCGCGTCGGGTTTTATAGCATCACCTTGCTGCAGGTTGAGTGCGCGCAGTTGATTGCGCAGCTGGCTGATTTCGCGCTGAAACTCGTTCTGCTTTTCTTGCAAGCGCGCAAGGCGTTCGAGCAGTTCCTCCAAAGAAGGTTCGTTCTGCATGACCTCGTATGTTTAGGTGATAGAAAATGCACTTCTGAAGCTACGGATTTTTTGAATAAAAGACTATCCTTTTTTCAGAAAAAGAAAGGCGTGTGCCGCTACGTACAAAAAAGCGGCTACCTAGCAAGGAGTAGGTAAGCCGCCTTTGCTGCGTATTTCCGTGGTCTAAAAGAAGGAAAGCCCAAAGAACCGCCCAAGCACCGTAGAAAGAAACAATACACCCAAAATCAGTGGGCATACATAGCTAATGGCAAAGTTGATGTACTTAGCAAAAAAAGAAGTACGGAAAGAGGGAAAGCCTTCCTCTAGTTCGGCGTATAAATTTTCTTTTTTCCATACGTAGGCCGTAAAGAGCGAAATAAGACAACCCCCGAGCGGTAAGAACGAGTCGTTGGCAAGGTGGCTGACGAACGTCATAAAGTCGGTGGGAGAAGTAGCACCTATATAGGTGATAAACTCGGTAAAAAAGCCTGAGTAACCGTTAGCCACCATGGAAGGAATTCCTATGAGAAAGATAAGCGCGGCGGTTACCCACACAGCGCGGTTGCGCGGCACGCCGTGCTCGTCCACCACATAGGCTACGGGTACTTCGAGTAGCGACACGGTAGAGGTAAGGG
>CAYUJH010000094.1:0-7579 GCA_964444995.1 uncultured Roseobacteraceae bacterium
CTGATGCAGTGCGGTGGCAGGGTGCATACGGTGCTTTTTGGCTATCTTTAGCCACGCCTGCGCATTTTGCAAATTATAGCCGCGCAACAAGATACTTGGGTTCTTGTCTTGGCGTTGCCATTTGAGGGCTTGCGCCAGAAACACCTTGTGCTGTTCGTAGTAGCGTTGGTCTTTTCGCAACTCGCCGAGCAGGTCGTTGATGTCTTGGAAAAAATCCTCTTCTACTTTGTTATCGGTGAAGTCCACATATTGCAAGGCAGCTACGGCAGGGGGGATATCATTGGCGGGAACAGGCTCGATGAGTAGCGGAATGATGCGCTTGTTATACTGTGCGGCATGTTCGAGTTCGCGCAGGCAGTATTCCGAAACAACCGACTCTTTGGTAATAAAAAACAGTAAGTTATCGGCCTGTTCGATACCCTCTTCAATCGCACGTGCGTATTGTTCTCCTTTTTTGATGTCTTTATGATGCAGCCACGTAGTAACGCCATGCCGTGCCAGCGAACTGTTGACCGCATCGCGAACTTGATGATTTTCGCTCGCATAGGAGATAAACACGTCGGTCATCATGTTTTCCCCGTTTTTGCGCGCTTCGCAGATATACTCGCAGTGCAGCGGACTAGGAACGCAGGGCGGCTGCTCATTTTTGAACTGCTTTAGCAGCCATTGCTCGGCGGCTTTGCGCTCTTTGCCCACCAGCAAATACTCCGACGTTTTTTGGTTGCGCTCCCACGCGAGGGCTTTTTGCAGCAAGTGCGTATGCTGCGCCACATAGTCGCGTTGGTGCTCTATAACGCCCATGAGTCCTGCGAAGGCGGTATCGAAGTCGTCGAGCGACTCCCAAGCCTCTTGCGGCAGGTCAGGGGCATATTTTCCCCGAAAATACACCCAGTTGAGTTTGGTAATGACCGGGTGCATTTGTTCCCAAATATGCTTTTCGCTAGGTTCTACGTGCAAAATTGGGATAATGCGCTTGTGGCGTTTGATAGCCAACTCTACTTCTTTGCGGCAATAGACCGATTTGAGCGAATGAGGGGCAATGATGAAAATAAAATTATGCGCATTTTCAATGCCGTCGTCAATCTGATTCTGAAAATCCACACTTAGGGGTATATCGTTCTGGTCGAACCATACGTTTAACCCCTGAGCGGTGAGCCGTTGGTGTAGGCGTGCGGCAAACTGCTTGCTTTCTGCCCTCCCGTACGAAATAAAGACATCTTTACTATCCATCTGCTTTTAATTGATGTGCTACACAGGCTGCGCTGTTTGGTGCGTATCTGCCTCCGAAAACCAAAGTACTTTTGGTTACGACAACCAATATACAATTTCTGGAACAATATTTTCAGCAGTTCTATAAAAGTTTGTGTGTGTGCGTCTGTAAACGTGCGCCCACACCAAGTACCTACCTTATTTTTTAGTACCTTTAACTACCGAACAAAAAAGTATATGTTTAACTTTTCAAATACCCCTATGAAAACGTTTTTTCTATGGATTTTTCTTACTCTTTTGCTCGCAGGGCAACATGCTACCGCACAGGAGTACTTTGTGCTGCAAGTGAAGGGCAAGATACTTGTAAAAAGCAGCCAGAAAGAAGTAGCTCCCGGCGATATGCTTGCGGCTGCCGACGAACTCGTGTTCGCCTCGCAAGAGGCTACTGCCATAGTGATGAGTAAAACTGACGGTCGCATGGTGCTCGATGGCAAAGAGACCAAGAAAAACACCGAAGGCGAGTTTTGGGCGCTTCTCAAAAATGCCGTAGTGCCTATGAAACAAAACATGAAAATGAGCACGCGAGGTGCCGATACGGAAGCTATTCGCAACTTTAAAGACTATTTTGGTACAGCCCGCTTCGCCATTATTGGCAGTGAGTTGCGCCTTGCTATAAGCCAAGAAAGCTATCCGGTAAGCAACGAGCGCATCTTCGTCTATCGCTACGAGTACGAGGGCAAACCTATTAGCAAAGTAATTCCGTTCGAAGAGGGCAAGATGGTCTTGAACCAAAAAGAACTCTACACGGTAAACGGTACACTACTCGAAAGCGAAGCGATTGGCAAGGCCGATATATGGTACTTCAATCGCAGTACCGACGACCGCGAGCGCGTAGCTTCCTTTACCCCCGTATTCATAGACGAAGCCCAACTTGCTACCGAACTCGTGCTGCTCAAAGAGTTTCTAGTTCAGTATAAAGACAAGACGGTAGAGAGCCTGCACCAAGAGCTTTTCAGCTACGTGCGCGATGCCTACGGTACAACCGATGAGGCTATCCTGAAAAAATGGCTGAAAACAAAGAAAATTTTGTAGGCTCGTCCTAATGCTCCCACACGCATGGCAAAAACACCCAAAAAGAGAAACATTATCCTGCTGACCGCCTCGCTGCACGCATTCTTCATGATTGTGCTCACGCTGTTGTATTTGCAGTTGCCCTTTAGCATCGACGAAGAGAATTTGCTCATTAAACTCAGCTCGGCGGTGAAGAGTGCCCTGCTCAAAGTCGATAATAAGCCAGACAAAGACCGATTTTTGTTCGTATGCGTGAGCTGGGATAAACAGTTGGTAGATAAAATCGACACGGCAAGTGGTTTCCCCATTGGGCAGATTGACATCACCGACCGCGCCAAGTTGGGGAAGTTTTTGCAGCGCATTAACCAACAACCGAACAACCACAAATTTATATTGGTGGATATTCGGTTTCATATCCCCAGCCCCGACGACTCGCTGCTGCGCCAAGAACTCGCACGGCTCAAAAATGGGCTTGTGTCGTACCACAAAGGATCAGACGATAAGCCGAACTTTCCCATTTTTAAAGCACCGTTAGGCCTCTCCGACATGCAAACGCAGCACGACGACGAAGGCGACGAAATGGTGCTCAAGTACCATCTCGTACAGGGCGACTCGCTCAAAACTACGCCGCTACTCATGTATGAGCATCTGTACAGCACCAAATTAGTTCCGCGCTTTTTTTACGACGAACTCAACGGCAAACGCATCTTCAACTCGTACATCCTCGACTATCCTGTTCGTCCGCACGACTTGTTCGTAGCCAAAACGTACAGCTATGCCTACATGAGCGAACTGCTCCAACTCCCCGAACCGTTCTTTCACGAGCTGACCAAAGACCGGATTATTGTGGTAGGTGATTTTGAAAATCTCGACATTCACAAAACTATTTACGGCGAAATGCCTGGCCCACTCATCTTGCTCAATGCCTTTCTTTCGCTCGAAAACGGGCAAAATGTTTTTTCCATTCGCTTTGTACTTTTCCTGTGGGTCTTCTTTACGCTCATTTCCTACAAAACAATGGATGTACACGACCCCATCACGATGTGGGTATCACGTAAATTTGGCGAATACGAGTTCATTTCGGCCTTCTTTGTAGATGTGTCGTTTTATCTTGTGTGTTTTAGTGTGGTCTCGTTGCTGTCTTATTATCTGTTTAGCACGCAAATCACGATATTGTTCATGTCGTTTTATATGAGTTTTCTCGAAAAGATTTTGGTGCATCGGCACGAAAGCAAAATGAAAAAATTGTCGGAATAAGCACTTTTTATGCCTCGTTGAGCACAAAAATACTGGGCAGGTTGCGCCCCAAGCCGTTGTAGTCTAGCCCGTAGCCTACCACAAATGCGTTGGGAATCTTAAAACCGAAATAATCGGGTGGGGTGCCCGTCTGCAAGGCCTCTTCTTTGTACAGCAAACTGACCACACGCACTTGCTTGGGATGCTTGCCGGCAAGTTCGCCGAGCAGGTGCTGCAAGGTGAGGCCTGTATCTACAATGTCTTCCACTAATACTACTGAGCGTCCTGTTAGGTCAAGGTCGTCGAAGCCTAAAAACTTGCGCACTTTGCCCGTACTTGCCATATTTTCATACGAGGCGTAGCGCACAAACCCAACTTCTAGGGTGTGGTCGGGAATTGCCTGTACAAGGTCGGTCAGGAAGGGGAATGCACCATTCAGCACGCCAATAAACAACCAATGTTCATTTTTGCACTCGGCATATAGCTCTTTTCCTAAGGCTGCTATGCGCGTGCGCAAAGTGTTGTTATCAAGGTAAGGCCGGAAGGTTTTGTCGGCTAGAGAGACGGTATGTGTAAGAGGGTTCATTGCCAAGTAAAAAAGGTGTCTGATATTTTTAATACAAAAGAGCGCGAAAAATTTCTTTTTCGCGCTCTTTGCTAAAGGATAGCTGGCTTTTTTATTGCACCTCGAAGGGCATAGAAACGCTCAACTCGTCCCATGCGAGCGTAAGCAAACCGCCGCCTGACTCTGTTTCAGCAACACTGTAGGTAAGGCGTTGCACTACGCTATCGAGTGCCGTAGGGGTTACCTGTATGCGTACCACGTCATCTGCCTGATTGTAATTGTCGGCAAGATGTTGGTCGTAGTTTTTGTTTAGGATGAGCGTCCACGTTTCTGTGCCGGGAATTGTGAAAAAGCCGTACATGCCTGCTGCTACGGGCGTACCGGCTATTTTTACGTCCTTATCGAACGAGACTGCCGTAGCCCAGTGCGAGCCGCTGACCCACACTTGGTCGTAAGAAACAAGTCCGTTCCACAATACGCGCCCACGTTTTCCGGGTGAACCGTAGTTTACAGTAACATTCACGCCGCCTACTGTTGCTTTGGCTTGGCGGCGGGCACTGCCTTTAAAACTGCTATCTTCGACTAGCCCTGTGTTGACGCTATCGGCGTAACCGGCGCGGAACAGCGCGTGTTCTTCGGCGATGCGAGCTGCTTTTTTATCTTCTTCCGACTCGGCGGCGGGCGTTTCTTGCACCGTGCTGTTTTCCTGTGTGTCGTTAGCCGCTTGCTGACAGCCTATTAGGGAGACTAGGAGCGCGGCGGCAAATAAGAGTTGTTTTTTCATAGGTTTTACTCAGAATAGTTTTAAAATTTAGCGAATTTGGTACAAGTGTTTGTTGTGTTATACATCTACTTTTGCATAGCGTGCATTTTTTTCGATAAATTCTCGACGTGGTGCGACTTCGTCGCCCATGAGCATGGAGAAAATGTAGTCGGCTTCGGCAGCAGAGTCGATGTCCACGCGCTTGAGACTGCGATTTTCGGGGTTCATCGTCGTGTCCCAGAGTTGCTGCGGGTTCATTTCGCCCAGACCTTTGTAGCGTTGTATATTCACTGAGCCGGGGTTGTCGGGTGTGCCGCCTAGTTCCAAGACAGCCTGTTCGCGCTGTGCTTCGGTCCAGCAGTAGCGTTCCTGCTTACCTTTTTTAACCAAATAGAAGGGTGGCTGTGCGATATACAGGTTTCCGCTTTCGATGAGTTTTTTCATGTACCGGAAGAAGAGCGTCAGGATAAGGGTGCGTATGTGGCTTCCGTCCACGTCGGCATCGGTCATGATAATCACCTTATGGTAGCGCAGTTTTTCCAAGTTGAGTTCTTTTTCGTCGTGTTCGGTACCGAAAGAGACCCCTAGCGCGGTGATGATATTTTTGATTTCCTCGTTGTCGTATATTTTGTGCTCTTGCGCTTTTTCTACGTTCAAGATTTTCCCACGTAGGGGCAGGATGGCTTGGAATGCGCGGTCGCGGCCTTGTTTGGCAGAACCGCCGGCGCTATCGCCCTCGACGAGATAGATTTCGCACAACGCAGGGTCGCGCTCCGCACAGTCGGCAAGTTTGCCGGGCAGGCCGCTTCCCCCCAACACGTTTTTGCGCTGCACCATTTCGCGGGCCTTCCGGGCGGCGTGTCGGGCTTGGGCGGCCAAGATTACTTTTTGGATAATGAGCTTGGCTTCCTTGGGGTTTTCTTCAAGGTAGCTGTTGAGAATGTCGCCCACGCTTGTGTCCACCGCGCCACTTGCCTCGGAGTTGCCGAGCTTGGTTTTGGTTTGTCCTTCGAACTGCGGCTCGGGTACTTTTATCGAAATAATTGCCGTGAGGCCTTCGCGGAAGTCGTCGCCAGAAATTTCTAGTTTAACTTTTTCGAGCATACCGGAGCGGTCGGCATAGGCTTTTAGGGTGCGCGTAAGTGCGCGGCGGAAGCCTGCAACGTGTGTGCCTCCTTCGTGCGTGTTGATGTTGTTTACGTAGGAGTGTATGTTTTCGGCGTACGAGTTATTGTATAAAATGGCGACTTGTACGACGATGCCCGACTTTTCACCTTCTGCGTAAATAGGCTCGGGCAGAAGGGGTTGGCGCGTAGAGTCGAGATATTTCACAAATTCTTTCAGGCCGCCTTCCGAGAAAAATGTCTCTGCGATGGGCTTACCTTGTTCGTCGAGTTGTCGGTGGTCGGTCAGGTTGATTTTAATACCGGCATTTAGAAAGGCGAGTTCGCGCAGGCGCGATGCCACGGTTTCGTAGTTATACTCCTCTACCGTGAAAATAGACGTGTCGGGTTTGAAATGCACGGTTGTGCCGTGCGTATCGGAGGTGCCTATTTTACGGGCGGGGTACATAGGGATACCAATTTGGTATTCCTGCTCCCAAAGTTCGCCATCGCGGCGCACAGTAGCTTTTAGGTGGCGCGAGAGTGCATTGACGCAGGAAACACCTACACCGTGCAGACCGCCGGACACTTTGTAGGTGTCTTTATCGAACTTGCCGCCGGCGTGTAGTACGGTCATTACCACCTCAAGTGCCGATTTTTTCTCTTTAGGGTGCATGTCGGTCGGGATTCCTCGCCCGTTGTCGGTAACGGCTACGGAGTTGTCTTCAAAAATTTCTACGGAAATTTCGTCGCAGTAGCCTCCCATTGCCTCGTCAATCGAGTTATCAACGACTTCCCAAATTAAGTGGTGCAATCCTTTCACACCAATGTCGCCAATGTACATGGCAGGGCGTTTTCTCACAGCTTCCAGCCCTTCTAATACCTGAATATTACCCGCTGAGTAATTGTCTTTGTTCTCTTCCATAATTTTTAAAGTTACCTTCAAAAATACATCAAAAAGAAGATATACCCAACTGCGCGTGTGCCAAAAACCGTTGAAAGTGTTAACTTCGTCGAGAAATGTTCCTGAAAACGAAATAGGTATGATAAAGTACAAAAGGTGGAGCTATGGAGTGCTCTGTTTCTGGCTGTTTTTTCTTGGGGGTCATGCCCCGTTGGTTGGGCAAGATTTGAACGAGATGGAGGCCCAGTACAAGCGGCTGGATACGCAGAAAAAGCACGAAGAGGCAGGTAAATTAGCCATTCAAATTGGGGATGCGTACTTGGCGCAGCCTTTGCGGCAGCGAAACTATAAGAAAGTAATTGAGTATTATAACCGCGCTATCGAGCATGGCAGGCGCGCGAATGCCCCGGCCTTAGAAGCCCAAGGGCATCTGCAAATAGCACGCCACTACGGTCAGTTCGATGAAACCAATGCCCAAGCCGTTACGGCATACAACGAGGCAATTGCTATCCTAGAACGGCAGCAAAATTGGGAGACCTATGTACGGGCAACCTCTGAGTTGAGTGTGGTCTATGCACGGAACGATAACACCGTAGGACGCGCTATTGGTATTCTGCAACGCTCCGAGTCGGCTGCCAAAAAGCACGATATTGCCATAGATATGGAAGATTATTACCGCCGTTTTGTAGCCTATTACCGAAAGCGCGGCGACGAAAAAAATGGACAAA